>NZ_JAUQTZ010000056.1:0-35658 GCF_059803845.1 Rhizobium sp. UFLA01-1127
GCCGCCAATGGCGACAGCGGGCTCGATCATTCCGGCCTCGTCAAGGCGCTCGAGCGCATGGCGAACCATCCTGTCGCGTAACATGTGAGCAACCAGATGCCGAGCATTGCCGATCCCCGGGCCTTCCTGGAAAAGCTCTTCTATGCAGCCGTCGCTGCTGCCGATCCGGACAAGGCGCTCGTAGCCCACCTGCCGGAAAAGCCGAAGGGCCGGACGGTGGTGGTCGGCGCCGGCAAGGGAGCCGCACAGATGGCGCGCGCTTTCGAGCGCCTGTGGGACGCGCCGCTCTCCGGCGTGGTCGTCACGCGCTACGGCTATGCCGTTCCCTGCGAGCGCATCGAGGTTCTCGAGGCCGCCCATCCCGTGCCCGACGAAAGCGGACTGCTCGCGGCGGAAAGGCTGATGGCTGCGGTAAGCGGTCTCACGGAAGACGATCTGGTCGTCGCCCTCATCTGCGGAGGCGGCTCGGCTTTATTGCCGGCGCCCGCCGGCGATCTCACGCTTGCCGACGAAATCGCCGTCAATCGGGCCTTGCTTGCCTCCGGCGCGCCGATCAGCGCCATGAATGCTGTGCGCAAACAGGTCTCGCGCATCAAGGGAGGACGACTGGCGGCCCTTGCCCATCCGGCAAAGGTGGTTTCCCTCGTCGTTTCCGATATTCCCGGCGACAATCCCGCGCTGGTCGCCTCCGGCCCGACCATAGCCGATGCGGCCACGCGCGCCGAGGCGCTTGAAATCATAGGCCGTTATGCGCTCGATTTGCCGGAAGCCATAATGCGTCATCTCAAGGATGGCAAGGACGAGCCGCCGCTGCCGTCAGACCCCCGTTTTGCCCGCAACGACGTGAAGCTCGTCGCCTCGGCCGCCATTGCGCTGGATGCCGCCGCCAATGTCGCGCGCAAGGCGGGGGTCGAGGCGATCGTGCTGTCCGATGCCATCGAGGGCGAAGCATCGGAAGTCGGTCGCCAGCACGCAGCCGTTGTGGCCAAGATCCAGCAGCGGGGTCGGGCGTCGCAAAACTCCATGCTCCTTCTGTCCGGCGGAGAAACGACGGTCACGATGAAGGGCAAGGGCAAGGGTGGCCGCAACAGCGAGTTCCTTCTATCCTTTGCCTGCGCCATTTCCGGCCAAAAGGGCATTTCGGCACTTGCCGCCGATACGGACGGCATCGACGGCTCCGAAGACAATGCCGGCGCATTTGCCGACGGCACCACTGTCTCGCGCCTTGCCGATCGGGAAAAGGATGCCGCCGAATTCCTCGAACGCAACGACAGCTGGTCGGCTTTCGCCGCGCTCGACGATCTCTTCGTGAGCGGCCCGACCGGCACGAACGTCAACGACTTCCGTGCGATCCTTTTGCACTGCTGACGAACCACGGCCAGCTCGCCTGGAGATTATCCAGGCTCGCCTGGCCGCTGGCCCAGCCGTAACGGACAATGCCTCCCGGCAATCGTCGCCATAAACCCGGTCGCTTTCCCGATATGCCGACTGCCCGCAGCGCGTCGGAACAGTCTCTGATATCGAGACCACTCCATACGATGGCGTTCGAATGGCGGATGATTCCGCCGTTGCCGGCGAGAATATTATTCTAAAATCGTTTCGGAGATTAGCAAATCACTATAGGCTCGATACCGACTCGGCGGTACTCGCGCTTTGAACGAGTTCGCTGCGCCCGTTGGGCAAGACAATCCTGTGAAGAAAAGCCGACATGCCAAAAAGAACCTCTCCGCTCGTCGCGTTTCAATCCAAGACTTTCCGCTCGCTCTGGTCGGCAACGCTCATCTCCAATCTCGGCGGATTGGTCGAAGGCGTCGGTGCTGCCTGGCTCATGACCAGCCTTGCAACGTCCCATGGCATGGTGGCGCTGGTGCAGTCCTCTACGACCCTGCCCGTCATGATCTTCTCGCTCGCCGCAGGCGCGCTTGCCGACAATTACGACCGAAGGCGGATCATGCTGATCGCGCAGACGCTGATGCTCAGCGTATCTGCAACGCTGGCCGTACTGTCCTACAGCAACGCCTTGACGCCCTGGCTGCTGCTTTGCTTCACCTTCCTGATCGGCTGTGGCGGTGCCTTGCACAATCCGTCCTGGCAGGCATCCATGGGCGATGTCGTGCCGCGTGATCATCTGCCGGGTGCGGTCGCGCTCAACAGTATGAGCTATAACCTCATGCGCAGCATCGGGCCGGCGATCGGCGGCGTCATCGTCGCGGCCGCGGGGGCGGCCTTTGCCTTTCTCTTCAACGTGTTCTGTTATTTCGCCCTGATTTTCACCTTATGGCGCTGGAAGAAGGCTCCCGTGCGCAATGCGCTGCCGCGCGAGTCTTTCGGCAGCGCGATGTCGGCCGGATTTCGTTATGTCCAGATGTCGCCGAACCTGCTCAAGGTGATGTGCCGCAGCTTCGTCTTCGGCCTGACGGCGATCGTCATTCTGGCGCTGCTGCCCCTCGTTGCGCGCGATCATGTGCACGGCACGGCGATTACCTATGGCATCATGCTCGGCTTCTTCGGCTTCGGCGCGATCTGCGGCGCGCTGATGATCGGCCGCATCCGCGATCTCCTGAGCAATGAATGGGTGATCCGCGGCGCCTTCTTCACGCTGGCGGTCAGTTGCTTCTTCCTGGCGCTCAGCAATCAGGTATGGCTGAGCTGTCTTCTCCTCATGCCGGCCGGCGTCGCCTGGGTGCAGGCCTTTTCGCTCTTCAACGTTACGGTTCAGCTTTCGACGCCGCGCTGGGTCGTCGGCCGCGCCTTGTCGCTCTACCAGACCGCCACGTTCGGCGGCATGGCTGTCGGAAGCTGGCTGTGGGGCGAGCTGGCCGACGCCCATGGCGTCACCGGCGCCCTCGTCATCGCAAGCGCTGCTCTTGGCATAGGCGGTCTACTTGGTCTCGCGTTGCGCCAGCCGGACTTCGAATCCCTCAATCTCGATCCGACGAACACCTTCAGCGAACCGCAATTGCAGCTCGACCTGCGCCCCAGAAGCGGCCCGATCCTGGTCATGGTGGATTATGATATCGAGCAGGAGGACGTACAGGAGTTTCTGGCCGTCATGGCAAAACGCCGCCGGATGAGAATCCGCGACGGCGCGAAGCAATGGTCGCTGCTGCGCGATCTGGAAAAGCCGAACACATGGACGGAAAGCTACCATCTGCCGACCTGGATCGACTATATCCGCCACAGCCAGCGCCAGACGCATGCCGATGTCGAGGTCGCCGAACACCTCGACAGATTGCATCGCGGCGACCGGCCGCCGGTCATCCACCACATGATCGAGCGGCAGACGGTGCCCAGGCACGACGATATGCCGCTGAAACCCTATCTCGACGCGACATGACTGGGCCGTGCCGGCGTGCCCGGCAGGCCGTACCGGCATCGAGTTCCTCTTCGAGCTTTACGCCTTCCTGCCGCTGATCGGCTTTCTGACGATCCTGCTGCCGAAGGTGGAAGTTTGAGATCCGTGCCACTCTCGCTGGCAGAAAGGCTCGAGCGGCTGAATGCAGGGTCTGTTCCGATCCCGAAAAACCATCAATTCCCGGCTACTGTTTGGCTCCAAGCGAGCGAAGCGGGCGGACAGCACGGTCTGAAGACAGCTCGACCGGGGACGCCGGCCTGCCTATAATCCTCCGATCGAGATCGCCTCCAATTCGGAACGATGGATTTGGCGGAGGATAGGCAATCATGGACCAGCTCAAGAGTGCCGCCACTACGCTCCTCTCCAGCAGGGATCGCGGCTGGAAAGATCTGGAGGCGAATTTCCTTCATATTCAAGCTGGCCGTACCCATGTACCGGGAACGCAGACGCATCGGCTCGGCATTCATTTCGGACGGGCCGTGAACGCTTTTTGCGAGTGCGATGGCCAGCGTCATCGGCGCCGGCAGAAGCATGGTGACATCGATATCGTTCCCGCCGGACTGGACGGCTGGTGGCAGGATGATCGTGATTGCACCATTCTGCGCCTGAATATCGGGACCGAGCTTCTTCAATCCGCCGCTGAAGCCCTCGGACGAAATCCGGACACCGTCTCTCTGGCACCCAAATTCCAGCTTCGCGATCCCCGGATGGAATCGCTCGCCTGGGCGATCAAGGCGGAAATCGAGTCGCCCGTTCCGTCCGACAAGACCTATGCGGAAGCGCTGGGATTGGCGCTGGCAATCCGCCTGGTGGAAGGCGATGCACAGGCAACGGCAGGGACCACGCCGGCGGGCGCCACCTTGACGAACCGCCACCAAAGACAGCTTGCGGACTTCATCGAAACCCATATCGATCAGTCGCTGTCTCTTGCCGATCTCGCCGCAACCGTCGGCTTGAGCGTATCGCATTTGAAGCCGCTCTTTCGCGCCACTTTCGGGATGCCGGTCCATCAATATGTTCTGACGCGCCGGGTCGAGCGTGCCAGATTGCTCATCCTGTCCAGCGAAATGCCGCTGGCCCAAATCGCGTCGGCCGCCGGTTTTGCCCATCAGAGCCACATGGCACACTGGATGCGGCGCATTCTCGGCCTCACCCCCGGCATGCTGAGCCGAATGCATTCGTGACTTCGATTGTCGTCCAAACCTGCGATCGGCCATCCAAACCTGTGCGATCCGACGGGCACAGATCGATAGGCTGCCGGAAAGACCGACAGGAGAAGATGCAATGTACGCAATTCTGGGCGCCGCCGGCAAGGTTGGACGCACGACTGCCGCCTCACTGCGCAAGGCCGGTGCTCCGGTTCGAGCAATTCTGCGCGACGCCTCGAAAGCGCAGGCTTTTTCGGATCTCGGCTGCGAGATCGCCATCGCCGACGTGCATGACCGTCAGGCTCTGACGACGGCGTTCGAAGGGGCCAGTGCCGTTCAAGTCATCTGCCCGGTCGATGCCCGCGCACCCCAGGCACATGCCAGCATGATGCGATCGATCGATACGCTTGGCGACGCCTTGGCTGCAGCCAGGCCTCGAACCGTTCTCGCCATTTCCGACTATGGCGCCCAGCATGGTTCCGGAACCGGCATCACCTTGATCTTTCATGCCCTCGAGGCGCGCCTGCGAAAGCTCGATACCGAGCTTACGGTGCTGCGATCGGCCGAACATATGGAAAACTGGACGCGCGTTGCAAAGGCAACGGCAGAGAGCGGCCGGTTGCCGAGCTTCCATCATCCGCTGACCAAATCTTTTCCCACCATCTCGGCCTTCGATCTGGGCTCGATCGCCGCAGAGCTGCTTTTGGACAAAAGGGATGCCGCATCAAGGCTCGTTCACGCCGAAGGACCAAGGCGCTACACGCCGAATGACGTCGCAGCCGCGATCGGGTCGCTGACCGGCCGGACCGTCATTGCCGAGCTGCTTCCCGAGACCGAATGGCGAGCCGCACTGGTCCGGGCGGGCTTATCCGAGGACTATGCGCGGCTGGTGATCGAACTCTTTGCCGCTCACAATGCCGGGCGGATAGACGCGGAAAACGGCGAGGTCCTTCGCGGCAAGACCGAGCTGATCGACGTGTTGAGGCGGCTTCTCGGCGAATGAGACGAATATCCGCTCTCGAAGCATTCATCACACTGCATGCCCCATATCGGGCATGACACTTCAACAGCGCGGAATCGTAAGAACGACCGTCGTGCCGGCGCCCTTGCGGCTATCGATCGTTGCCTGGCCGCCATGGGCCTCGGCAATGGCCTTGACGACGGAAAGACCAAGGCCGGACCCGCCGCCGCGCCGCGTGCGCGCATCGTCGGCCCTCCAGAAGCGCTCGAATGCCCGTTCGCTTTCCTCGGCCGTCATGCCCGGACCGTTGTCAGAAACCGTGATCGTGCAGAGATCGCCGATGCCTTGCGAAGCCACGCGCAGCTTCGAGCCCGGGGCATAGCGCGCGACATTGTCGACAAGCGCGAGCACAGCCTGCCGGATGCGTGCCCGGTCAGCCATGACAGCCATCTTCTGCAGATCGGTTCCGATTTCGATATCGAGACTGGCAAGCGTCGGCATCACCGAATCGATGATATCTCCGATCTCCTCGCTTATATCGAAGCGCGACTGCTGCAATTCCATGCGTCCGGCATTCATCAGTGAAAGCGTCCTGAGATCGTCGACAATACGGGTCAGGGCATCGATATGTCCGATCAAACCGCGGAACACCTCCTGGCTGGGTTCGAATACGCCATCCGCCAAGCCCTGCATGCGCCCGCGCAGGATCGTCAAGGGCGTGCGTAATTCGTGCGCAATCGCAGAATTCGAATATTGAAGCTCTTTTTCCGCCCTCTGCAGCTCCTCTGCCATGCGATTGAAGTCGCTGATCAGGCGATCCGCTTCGCCGAAAATGCCCCCGCCGGTCGCCCGGCCGGCAAAGTCTCCATCCGCAATGAGGCGGGCAGCCTCCGTCACGGCCGTCAAGGGCTTGACGAGGCGCCTGGCGAGCCGCCAGCCGACATAGGCGCCGACGGCCTGGCCGATTGCCACGTTGATGCCGAGCACGACGAAATCGCTGACTGCCCAGTCGTCCGGCGGCGCGGAGTTCTTGAACAGCCATTCGTAGACATAGCCATAGATCACGAACCCGAAGAACATGACGGACAGGGCGACGAAGGCGACGATCGTCGTCGACCAGATGATTTGCCGATTGAGGCTGTTGCTAACCGAAATCGCCAAGGCGGTAACCCACTCCCCTGACCCCGTTAAGGAGATCGCCGACGCCAGCGGCATCCAGCTTCCTGCGAAGCTTGCTCATGTGGCTGTCCACGGTGCGGTCGAGCGCATCACCCTCGGGAAGGCAGGCATCGACGATCTCCCCTCGCTCGAAGGCCCTGTTCGGAAAACCCGCCATATATTCGAGAATGCGGAACTCGGTCCGCGTCAGGTTCAGAAGAACGCGGTTTTCTCCGCTCTCGACCACGGCCATATGCGCGACCGGATCTATGGCAAGCCTGCCGACCCTCAGCATCTTGTTGGCCGCGTTTCCCGTGGCTCGCCTCAGAACGGCCCGCGCCCGCGCGACCACTTCGACAGGATTGAACGGCTTGACCACGTAGTCGTCCGCACCGGAGCGCAGCCCATGCAGCTTGTCGAGGTCGTCGGCCAGCGCCGTGACCATGATGACGGGCGTGTTCCCTCTTTGGCGAATAGTGGCAAGCACCGTGTGGCCGTCGAGTTTCGGCAGCTTGACATCGAGGACCACAAGGTCGGGTCTCAGCCGCTGATGATGGGAAAGCCCGATCTCTCCGTCCGCCGCCGTCAGCACGCGGAATCCCTCACGCTCGAAATAGCGTTCGAGAATATCGGATATCTCCGGCTCGTCCTCGACGATCAATATCAGTGCATTTTCCATCCGCAGCTCCTTTAGGAGAAAGAAACGTCAGACAAGGTCGGCGCGTCAACGTTCCTTTATCCTCGTCCACGAAACCTCCACAAAACGCCGACGAAAGTCCAACATTCGCAATGTTTGCTCACGCTCGGACGAAAGTGCCGTTCGCACCCGGCGTTGAGGCGACCCCTTTCGAACAGGTTCATGCCATCGGGACGCGGAGCGACGACTCAGCGTCCCGGTCAATTGGGAATATATCTATGCGATTTGCATTCGAACTGCCTTGCTGGAAGGCAATGCTGGCGGCGACGGCCATGTTCGCGCTGGCCCCGATCCACGCCTACGCCCAGGAAAGCGGCGAAACGCCTCCTCCGGTCGTCGGCGTCCTGAAAATCAGGGCGCAGCCGGTGCCGGTCATGAACGAACTTCCGGGTCGCGTCGCCGCGACCAGGATTTCCGAGGTGCGCGCCCGCGTCTCGGGTATCCTCCAGGAGCGCATCTTCGAACAGGGCAGCCTCGTCCGTCAGGGCGACGTCCTTTACCGGATCGATCCGAAACTGTTCCAGGTGCGGGTAGCGAGCGCCAAAGCGGCCTTGCAGAAGGCAAAGGCCGTCCAGGCTAACGCCAAGCAGCAGCTGGAGCGCCAGCGCTTGCTGCGCGCGCGCCATGTCGCAAGCGCCGTTGATTTCGATACCGCCTCCGTCAATCTCGCGCAGGCCGACGCGGATGTCGCGACACAGCAAGCCGCTCTCGACGAGGCGCAGATCAATCTGGATTATACGCAAATACGGGCGCCCATCACCGGTATCATCGGCGGCGCGCTTGCGACCGAGGGAACGCTCGTAACAGCCGAAGGCGCCTCCAATCTCGCGCTCATCCAGCAGATCGATCCGGTCTATGCCGACTTCACGCAATCCGCGCAGGACCTGCTGGCGCTGAAGCGGGCCGTCAGCGAAGGTAAGCTTCAGGACCCCGCGCCCGGGCAAGCATCCGTCGAACTCGTGTTCGATGGTGGAAAGACCTATTCCAGGCGGGGCAAACTCCTGTTTTCGAACGCGAATGTGGACCCCAATACGGGGCAGGTCACGCTGCGTGCCGAATTCCCCAATCCCGACGGCGATCTTCTGCCGGGCATGTATGTCCGCATACGCATCGAGCAGGCTGTCCAGAAGAGCGGCATCACCATTCCGCAAAGGGCGGTGACAAGGGATACGGACGGCAACGCCCAGATCTTCGCAGTCGCGTCCGATCAAACGGCGCAAGTGCGCAAGATCACTCTCGGTGCGTCTATCGGTTCCGAATGGATCGTGCTTTCCGGGCTGAAGGACGGCGAAACCATCGTGGTCGACGGCATCCAGAAGGTCACGCCGGGCGGCAAATTGGTTTCAGAACCCTGGACGCCTCGAACCGCCGACCCGCACACCTCGGATCAGGCCGCGAAGTAACCACCCTATGGCACAGTTCTTTATCAAGCGACCCGTCCTCGCATGGGTCTTCGCATTCTTCATCATGATCGCGGGGATCATTACGATCCCTCTGTTGCCGGTCGCGCAATATCCCGCAGTCGCTCCTCCGCAGCTCTCGATCTCCGCATCCTATCCCGGCGCCTCGCCGCAGGAAATCTATCAGGGGGTGACCCGGCTCATCGAAGAGGAGCTGAACGGCGTCCATGGCATCGCCTATTTCGAATCGACCTCGGACAATTCCGGCTCGGTCGGCATCAACGCCACCTTCGCTTCCGGAACGGATATCGGAAAGGCGACGGTCGATGTCCAGAACGCTGTACGGCGCGTCGAGGCACGGCTGCCGCAGACGGTCCGCACGCAAGGCATCCAGGTCGAGGAAGCCAGCGCCGGCTTCCTGCTGATCGCGGCCCTGACCTCGACCGACGGCAAGATGGACGAAATCGCGCTCGGTGACTACATCAACCGCAACATCCTCGGAGAACTGCGTCGCCTGCCGGGCGTGGGCCGGGCGCAGCTCTTCGCTTCGCAGAGAGCCCTTCGCGTCTGGATCGATCCGGACAAGATGGTCGGCCTCCATCTGACCGCCGCCGACATCAGTGCGGCGATTGCCGCCCAGAACGCGCAGGTCGCAGCCGGCCAGATCGGAGCTGCTCCCAACCCCGTCAGCCAGGATTTGACGGCGACCGTGATCGTCGAAGGCCAGCTCAACAGCGCAAGGCAGTTCGGCGACATTATCCTTCGCGCCAATCCCGACGGTTCGACCGTGCGCCTGCGCGATATCGCACGCGTTGAGGACGGTGCGGAAAACTATTCCACGGCAAGCCGGCTCAACGGCAATCCGAGCGCCGGCCTTGCCATCCAGCTTTCCTCGGCGGGCAATGCCGTCGCGGTCTCGGCGGCGGTCAAGGCGAAGATGGATGAGCTGTCGAAGTTCTTCCCGAAGGGCGTTGAATATTCGATACCTTACGATACCAGCCCGTTCGTCAATGCCTCGATCGAGAAGGTCGTGCACACGCTCATCGAGGCGATCGCGCTGGTCTTCATCGTGATGTTCGTCTTCCTGCAGAATTTCCGCTACACGCTCATCCCGACACTCGTCGTTCCGGTGGCGCTGCTCGGAACCTGCGCCGTCATGTATGCGACGGGGTTCTCCATCAATGTCCTGACCATGTTTGCCATGGTTCTGGCGATCGGCATCCTCGTCGACGACGCGATCGTCGTGGTCGAGAACGTCGAGCGCATCATGTCCGAGGAAGGCTTGCCCCCGAAAGCCGCTACACAGAAGGCGATGAAGCAGATCACCGGCGCCATCCTCGGCATTACGCTGGTGCTTTCCTGCGTCTTCATCCCGATGGCATTCTTCCCGGGCGCTTCCGGAATCATCTACCGCCAGTTCTCGCTGACCATGGTCGTCTCGATCATGTTTTCGGCCTTCCTGGCACTGTCGCTGACGCCGGCGCTCTGCGCCACCTTCCTGAAACCGATCAAGGCAGGCCATCATGCTAAGAAGGGGCTCGGCGGCTGGTTCAATCGCAAGTTCGACGGGATGACCGCCGGCTATACGAAGACCGCCGCCGGCCTCGCACGCCGGTCGGGACGAATGATGGCCGTCTATCTCGCGCTCGTCGCCGGCCTCGGCTACCTCTTCGTCAACCTGCCCGGCTCCTTCGTGCCGGAGGAAGACCAGGGCATCCTGATTGCCGACATTCAGGGACCGCCGGAAGCGAGCGCCAACCGCACCATTGCATCGCTCAAGCAGATCGAGGCCATCTTCAAGGCCGAACCCGCGGTCGAAAATATCTTCGCTGTCCAGGGCTTCAGCTTTTCAGGAAACGGCCCAAACTCGGCTATCGCCTTCGTCACGCTCAAGGATTGGAACGAACGGCCTGCGGGCAGTTCGGTCGCGGAAATCGCCGAACGCGTCAACATTCGACTGGCCGGATTGAAGGACGCCACGGCCTATGCGCTCTCGCCGCCGCCGATCGACGGCTTCGGGACCACGAGCGGCTTCTCCTTCAGGCTCCAGGATCGCGCCGGACGCGGACAGAAGGCGCTCAAGCAGGCCGCGGATGAGCTGATGGCAAAAGCTGCCAAGAGCAGCATGGTGACGAACGTCCGCGTGGAAGGCATGCAGGAGGCCGCACAGATCGTGCTTGCGATCGACCGCGAAAAAGCAAACACCTTCGGCGTCGGCTTTACCGACATCAACGAGGCCATCACGGCAAACCTCGGCTCCTCCTATATCAACGACTATCCGAACGCGGGCCGCATGCAGCAGGTCATCGTGCAGGCGGACGGCCGCAGCCGCATGCAGGTCGAAGACATGATGAAGCTGAACGTCCGCAACGCCAGCGGCGGAATGGTGCCGCTCTCGTCGTTTGCGGCGGCCGACTGGCGCAAGGGCGATCCGCAGATTGTCGGCTATAACGGCTATCCGACGATCCGCATCACCGGCGAGGCAGCGGCCGGCAAGTCTTCAGGTGCTGCGATTGCCGAGATGGAACGTCTCGCATCCGAACTTCCGCAAGGCTTCGGCTATGAATGGTCCGGCCAATCGCGCGAGGAAATCGCCTCCGGCAACCAGGCGCCGATCCTCTTCGCCTTCAGCATCCTTTTCGTCTTCCTGCTGCTGGCGGGCCTCTACGAAAGCTGGTCGATACCGCTGTCGGTCATGCTCGTCGTGCCGCTCGGCATTATCGGCTGTGTGCTGGCGGCGATCCTGCGCGAGATGCCGAACGACCTCTATTTCAAGGTGGGGCTCATCGCGATCATCGGTCTGTCGGCGAAGAACGCCATTCTCATCGTCGAGTTCGCAAGGGACTATTACGCCCGGGGCAAGTCCCTGCTGGAGTCGGCGGCCGAGGCGGCCCGCGTCCGCTTCCGTCCGATCGTGATGACATCGCTTGCCTTCACGCTCGGCGTCGTGCCGCTGGCGATCGCAACGGGTCCCAGTGCCGCCAGCCAGAACGCGATCGGCACCGGCGTCCTCGGCGGCATGATCTCGGCGACAATACTTGCCGTCTTCTTCGTCCCGGTCTTTTTCGTCTTCGTACTGTCCCTCCTCCGGACCAAAAGACCGGTCGAAGAGAAAGGTGCGGGCGCCGACGTCCCACCCGCACCGGCCGCCCATCCCTGATCCGGATGGGCGGCTCATCCGCCGGCGAAAAGCAGCTTCCAAGCGGTCCGCCACGGCAAGTGAGACAGGCGCCTCGAAATAAGGTGCTCTATACAACCTAGAACGTGATGCCGCCCGAAATCTCCGGCACCTTTCGGCATCTTGCTCTAGCAGAAGACATGTGCGGCGTCCGGATCGAACTCCAGATGCACATTGTCGCCACGGCTCAGGCCCGAGATTGCTTCGTGTCCGAAGGGCAGCCGCACGGACAGGGTTTCGCCGGCGGCGATCCGCGTCGTCACATGCACATTGTTGCCGAGGAAGGTGATGTCGTTGACGGTGGCGCTGAGGCCGTTGCCTGCACCCGCGTTGCGCCCGAGGCGTATGCGCTCCGGACGCAGCATCAATGCCGCTTTGCTGCCCGATGTCGGCCGGCCGTGAACCGGGATACTGTCGAAGACGGTCTTGCCACCGAGCGAGATCGTTGCCTGCCCATTGCTGGAAGAGAGCAGATGACAGGAGATGAAATCGCTGTCGCCGATGAACTCGGCAACGAAGCGCGTTCGCGGATTTGCATAGAGTTCCGGGCCGGTTCCGATCTGGTCGATGACGCCCTTGGAGAAAACGGCGATGCGATCCGACAGCCGCAGCGCCTCCTCCTGATCGTGGGTCACGTAGAGGATCGTCACTTCCGTCTGCTGATGGATGCGGCGGATCTCGTGCTGGATCTCCTCGCGCAATTTCTTATCGAGCGCCGACAGCGGCTCATCCATCAAAAGCACCGGCGGATCATAGGCAAGCGCCCTTGCAAGGGCGACGCGCTGCTGCTGGCCTCCAGACATCTGAGCGGGCTTGCGATCCTCGAAGCCTTCGAGGCGGACGAGGCGCAGCATTTCCCTGACCCGGCTATCGATCTCCGCCTTGGACTGGCGACGGACCTTGAGCGGAAAGGCGATATTCTCGCCGACCGTCAAATGCGGAAACAGCGTGTAGCGCTGGAACACCATGCCGATATTTCGCTTATGCGACGGCGTCGACAGCAGCGTCTCGCCGTTCAGCAGAATATCGCCCTTGGTCGGGTTCTCAAAGCCGGCCAGGATATAGAGCGTCGTGCTCTTGCCCGAGCCTGAGGGACCGAGAAAGGTGAGAAACTCGCCGCGCCTGACCTCGAGATTGACGTCGTGAACCGCGACGACAGGGCCATATTCCTTGCGGATACCTTGGATCTTCAGGAAAGATTCGCTCATGATTTCAGAACCTTGCGTACGATCGCGGCCAACGTCATCAACATGACCGTCAACAGAATGAGAAGTGTGGAGGCGGCAGCGACCACCGGGGTCAGGTCCTGCCGGAGCGTCGCCCAGACTTTGACGGGCAGCGTCTGCAATGTCGGGCTTGCCATGAAGATTGCAACGACCACCTCGTCCCAGGATGTCAGGAACGAGAAGACCGCCGCCGAGAACAGTCCATGGCTGATGGCAGGCAACGTCACCCTGATCTTCGCCTCGATCGGGGAGGCGCCGCAAAGCACGGCCGCATCCTCGATCGACTTGTCAAAGCCTTCGAGCGCGCCGGCGATCGACAGAATGGAAAAAGGCAGCGCCAGGACGAGATGCGAGAGGACAAAACCGATCAGGGTGCCCCCCAGCCCGACCCTGAGGAAGAAGGCATAGAGAGCAACGGCGAAGACGACGACGGGTAGGATCATCGGCGTCAGGAACAGCGCCTTCAGCGCATCGCGAAACAGGAATTTCCCGCGCACGAGGCCGAAGGAGGTCACGAGACCCAGCAGCACCGAGAGCACGGTGACGATCGAGGCGATCTTGAAACTCGTCCAGGCGGAAGCCAGCCATTGCGGATCGGAAAGCAGCTCCGCGTACCAGCGCCAGGTCCAGCCAGGCGGCGGAAAAATCAGCCATTGCGACGAGCCGAACGACAAGGCCGCAATGAACAGGATCGGCATCAAGAGGAAGGCGGCCGTCAGGACCGTGATGACGAGCAGCACATATTTCCACCAGCCGAGACGATCGAAATTCAACAGCATCTCAGCGCCCTCCCGTGTTCTGAACACCGAAGAGCTTCAGCTGCACGGCATAGAGTGTCAGCGTGACGACAAGCAGGACGAAGGCAGCCGCCCCGCCCATGCCCCAATTGACGAGCGACTGCACGAATTGCGCGATGAGCTCGGCCAGCATCATGTTCGCCGTCCCGCCCAAGAGCGATGGCGTGACGTAATAGCCGAGCGACATGACGAAGACCATCAAGGCGCCTGCCATCATGCCGGGAGCGGCAAGGGGCAACAGGACACGCGTCAGGCACTGCAATCGGTTCGCTCCGCAGAGTGATGCCGCCTGCAGCACGGCCGGATCGATCTTCCTGATGACGCCGTAGAGCGGCAGGATGATAAAAGGCAGCATGATATAGGTCATGCCGATGGTCACGCCCGTCAGGTTGTTGACCAGCGCGAGCGGCTTGTCGATAAGCCCCGCACCGACAAGCATTTTGTTGATCAGTCCCGTGCGCTGCAAAAGCACCATCCAGGCATAGGTTCGAGCCAGCAGATTGGTCCACATCGACAATAGCAGGATCGCAAAGACCACCGAGGCCCATCGCGAGGGCATGATCGCCAGTGTCCATGCGACGGGAAAGCCGATCAAAAGCGATATGACGGTGACGAGGCCCGACACGATGAAGGTGTTGGCAAAGATCTTGATATAGGTCGCGGAGCCCAACAACTCCGCATAGTTGCCAAGACCGAACGCCGGTTCCATGACGCTGCGCAGGAGCAGCGCGATAACCGGAAAGACGAAGAAAATCGCAATGAATATCAGCGCCGGCGCCACCTGTGCAAATCCGGTGGGCCTTGCCGCCTTGCGCGCCGGTGCAGCCTCGTCCGCAACGTCCATATATGTCGACATGGCAATTCCTTCCCACCAGGGGCGCCAATGCGCAGCCTTGGCTGCGAAACCGGCCCGTTCCTCGCATTGCCGCACCGCGGATTTGAGCCCGCGGTGCTGTTGTCATCTCCCGAACTTACTTTGCCTGCCAGGCGTACCACCTCTTGCCGATGGCATCACGATTTTCAGCCCAGTAGCTCATATTGGCATTGACCTGACTTGCGGTTTGCTGGTCCGGCAAGGTCTTGGCGATCGCCGGGTCCATCAGCTTCGCCGAGTCAACATTGATCGGCGCGTATCCAGTCGTCTTCGCCATGTCTGCCTGCGCCTGCGCCGAGGTCGCAAGCGCGATGAACTTCATCGCCGTTTCCATGTTCGGGGCACCCTTCGGAATGACGAGGGAATCCGCCGCTGTAATGTTCTGGCTCCAGGACGTCTCCGTCTTGACGCCGCTATTGGCGAGCGCTGTCATACGGCCATTCCAGAGACTGCCGAAGGGAGCCTCGGCCGATGCCAGAAGCTGCTGCGACTGCGCGCCGCTCGACCACCAGACGATGTCCGCTTTGATCGTATCGAGCTTCTTGAAGGCGCGGTCGAGATCGAGCGGATAAAGCTTGTCGGCGGGAACCCCGTCGGCCAAGAGCGCCGCTTCGATCACGCCCGGGGCAGACCATTTATAGAAGGTGCGCTTACCTGGAAATTTCTTCGTGTCGAAAAGATCGGCCCAGGTCTTCGGGCAGGCGCTGACGGCATCGGCATTGCATCCAATGACGAAGGAATAATAGAAGCTGCCGACCGAATAGTCGCTGACGAAGCGCGGATCGAGCTTGGACTTGTCGATGACGGAAAAGTCGAGCTTCTCGAGCAGACCGGCTTTGCCCGCCTGCGCGGCATAATCGCCCTCGACGTCGACCACGTCCCAGCTGACCTGGCCTGCTTCGACCATAGCCTTTAGCTTGCCGTAATCCGTCGGGCCGTCCTGCATGATGCCGATACCGGTCTTTTCGGTGAACTGATTGGCCCAGGCGACCTTCTGCGCATCCTGTGTCGTTCCTCCCCAGCTCGTGAAGACCATGGTATCGGCCTTGGCCGGTATGGATGCGGCCATCATTGCGGCAAAGGCCGCGAGTGCAATTTTCGCTTTCATGTTCCCTTGTCCTTGTTTTTCAGTTTTTGGAGGCATGCCTTATGCGGCCGCCCGTTCACCCCAATGGGGAGAAACCGGCAGGCTTCATAATCTTGTTTTCCGCTTGTTCGATCAGGTCGCGGATTTTTGGCAGGAAAGCCTGCCACTGAGGGTCCGCCGCCAGCCGCCCGCGCCGCGCTTCGCGGTCGTCGAGGCTTGCATAGGCCCAGATGTGCACGATCTCGTTGACCACGCCGATTTCCGAATGGAAGTAGCCGACGAGATTGCCGAGATGCGCCTTCTGAATAGCGATCCCCTCCTCTTCCACGACCTTCAGATATTGCGGAATGGTGCCGTTCTTCAGCCTGTAGGTGCGGATCTCGTAAAACATCGCTCTCACCTCATGACGAAGGGATCGGGGATCGGGTCATCCGACGTCCGCAACCAGATGGTCTTGGTGCGGGTGTAGTCGAGCGCGGCTGCAAGACCGCCTTCCCGGCCATGACCGGAAAGGCCGAAGCCGCCAAATGGCGCGATCGGCGATACCGCGCGGTAGGTGTTGACCCAGACGACACCGGCGCGGATGCCCTTCATCAGGCGATGGGCGCGCGTGAGGTTTTGGGTAAAGACACCGGATGCCAAGCCATAGCGTGTATCGTTTGCAAGCCTCAGGGCTTCGGCTTCCGTCTCGAAAGAGACGACCGACAGAACCGGTCCGAAGAATTCTTCGGTAAGCGAAGGCGAGGACACAAAATCGCAATCGAGGATCGTCGGCGGGAAGTAATAGCCCGCACCTTCTGGCCTTTGGCCACCCGTCACAAGCCGAGCACCCCTTTCAATGGATTTCTCAACGAGCGCGGCCACATGGTCCTGCTGCCGCTTCGTGGCAAGGGGGCCGACCTCGGTCGCCATGTCGAGCGGCGAGCCGATGCGGACCGCCTCGGCCTTGCGCTTGAGGATCGACAGGAATTTCTCCTTGACGCTGGCCTCGACGATCAGGCGGGAACCGGCAACGCAGCTCTGGCCGGTTGCCGCGAAAATGCCGGCAACCTGCGCATTGGCCGCACTTTCAAGATCGGCATCGGCAAAGACGATGAAGGGCGATTTGCCGCCCAGTTCCAGCGATGTGGAGGCAAGGTTTTCGGCCGAGTTGCGCACAATATGGCGTGCGGTCTCCGGCCCGCCGGTAAAGGCGATATGCGCGACCTTGGGATGGCGTCCGAGGGTTGCGCCGCAGGAGGGACCGAAACCGGTGATGATGTTGACGACGCCGGCCGGGAAACCCGCCTCATGAACGAGGCGTGCGAATTCCAGCAGCGGCGCCGGCCCGTCTTCCGAAGCCTTGACGACCATGGTGCAGCCGGCCGCCAGCGCCGGTCCGATCTTGACAGCAGACAGAAAGAGCTGGCTGTTCCAGGGCACGACCATGGCAACGACGCCGATCGGCTCGCGGCGCAGCCAGACATCCATGTCCGGCTTGTCGATCGGCAGGTAGGAGCCCTCGATCTTGTCGGCAATGCCGGCATAATAGCGATAATAATCGGCGACATAAGCGATCTGCGCCGAGGTCTCGCGAATGATCTTGCCGGTATCGCGCGTTTCCAGTTCGGCGAGCTTCTGCGCATTGGCAGCAACCAGATCAGCGAGCTTATAGAGAAGCTTGCCGCGCTGCGTCGCCGTCAGTTTCGCCCATGGGCCTTCGTAGAGAGCTTTCTCGGCGGCATTGACGGCACGGTCGACATCGGCCTCGCGCGCTTCCGGCATCTCGGCCCAGACATCACCGGTCGCCGGATCGATGCTCTGGAAGCGGGCCTCGCCGTCCAGAAATTCGCCATCGATGTAATACTGGAAGGTCTGCATGGCGTTTACTCCGCAAATGCCGGCATGACCTCGGCGATGAAGCGTTCGAGCGAGGCCTTCTTGCGCTCGAACGGCATGCCGGTGTCGATCCAGAAGGAATACTCGTCGTAGCCCATCGCCTGATAGCTCTTCAGCCGGGCGATCACGGTCGATGCATTGCCGACGACATTGTTGCCGCGCATGACCGCATCCGACAGCATGGCGTTGGCGCGAATGTCTTCCTCAGGAATGCGTTCGATCAGGCCTTGGTGAATGGGCTTTTCGTTCTTGAACCAGGCGAAGAAGTAGTTGTAGTAGACGCTGAGCTCATGAGCGGCCTGCGCGATGTCGTCTTCCGACGAGCCGACATAAGTATGGCGCAACAGCATGATCTTCGGCCGCTCGATATGCGGGTTCTTGGCGCAGGCATCGTTGAAGCGCCCCATCAGCGCCGCCACCTCGTCATCGCCCTGCCAAAGCGGCGTCACCTGGACATTGCAGCCGTTGGCGACGGCGAATTCATGCGAATTCGGGTCGCGCGCAGCAACCCAGATCGGTGGGTTCGGCTGCTGCAGCGGCTTCGGCGCCGAGGAGGTCGACGGGAATTTGAAGAACTCGCCTTCATGGGCGTAGTCCCCCTGCCAGATGCCTTTGACGGCGGGGATCAGCTCGCGCATGCGCTGGCCGGCACCCCAGGCGTCGAGACCCGGCAGCAAGCGTTCGTATTCGAAGGAATAAGCGCCGCGGGCGATGCCGATATCGAGCCTCCCGTCGCAGATGATGTCTGCCATGGCGGCCTCGCCGGCAAGCTTGATCGGATGCCAGAACGGCGCGATCACCGTTCCCGTTCCAAGCCTTGCCCGGGACGTGCGCCGTGCCAGATCGGCGATCGTTACGAAGGGATTGGGCGCGATGGTGAAATCCATCCCGTGATGCTCGCCCGTCCAGATCGCATGCATGCCGCCCTTGTCGGCAATCTCGCAGAGCGCGACGAACTCCTCATAGAGGCTCTTGTGGGTCTGGCTCGCATCGAGGCGTTCCATGTGGACAAAGAGAGAGAATTTCATGCCTGCACCGCCTTCCCGGAAACCGGCCGCACCATGCCGGAGGTCTCGTCGCCAAAATAGACACCGAAATTGCCGATTTGACTTTCCAGCGCGAAGCGGGCGACGATATCGGCCGTCGAGCTGGTCTTGAAATGCGCCGCCTTCAACGCATCCGGCTTCAGGAACCGGCCCTCGCGCGGCTCGCCTTGCGAGGCGAAGGCGCGATAGACGATGTGATGCTTGCCGTCGCTCTTGCCCTCGTAGACCGAATAGAGAAATCCGACCGTGATCGTAAGACCGGTGAGCGCCTGCAGGTACTGGCCGAGAATGTCGGCGGGACTTCCTTCGCTGCCCTCACAATTCGGAAGAGCAAGCACTTCTTCCCCAAGCAGCAGGATTTCGCCATCGCGCTCGACGACTGCTCCAAGCTCGATATTGCCTTCCGCAGCCGCAGAGACCGCCTTGCTTGCCAGGATCGGCGTGAAATAGCCGCCGCGCGCATAGCCAAGTCCGTTGCGGCCGCTATTGTCGAAGGAGACGATGCGCCCCAGCAAGACAACATGGTCGCCGGCTTCGATCACCCGCTCCATGGCGCATTCGAACCAGGCGGCGACATCGGCAAGGATCGGACAGCCATCCGCACCCGAATTCCACTCGACGGCGGCAAATCTGTCTTCGACAGGCCGCGCGAAGGTGTTGGAGACAGCTTTCTGCGTTTCCGACAGCACGTTGATCGCAAAATGCTTAGTGCCCGTCATGGCCTCGAAATTGCGCGAGGTCTTTGCCAGGCAAACAAGAAGAAGCGGCGGATCGAGCGAGACCGACGTAAAGGAATTTGCCGTAAAGCCGAGCGGCAGGCCCGCCCGATCGCGCGCGGTCACGACCGTGACACCGGTCGGAAATGCGCCAAAGGCATCGCGCAGCGCCCTTGGGTCGAAATCGTGCGTCGTCATCTTGCGTCCTCCCCGCATGAAAGCCACTCGGCGAGCAGCTCGTTGACGATGTCTGGTGCCGTCAGGTTCACCATATGGCGGTGGCCCTCGACGATACGCACCCAGCCGTTGGGTGCCGCCGCCGCCATCTGCTCGGCCATCAGCGGCGTCGAATTCGGATCGCCGGAGCCCGTCAGGAACAAAGCCGGCGCCTGCACTTGCGGCCAGCGATCGGCATAAGTTTCGTCGCCCCCGGCGAAAGCGGCGTAAGCCGTCGCGTATCCCTGGGGATCGACGAGGTTTAGCCAGTTGCGCGTCAGTTCGCGTGCGACCGTGCTTTGGGCATCATCGCCGAACCAGCGGCGCAGCGGCCCTTCCCTGTCGATGCCGACAAGCGGTATCGCCGCCGCGCGCGAAAGCACCGCCGCTTTGGCCTCGGGATCGCGGCGATAGACGCCATTGAGGTAGGCGATCCGCTTGATCCGTTCGCCGAAGACGGCGGCAGCCCCGCCGGCAACAAGAGCACCCATCGAATGGCCGGCAACATTGACCTCACCAAGCGCCATCTCGTCAAGGAAACCACCGAACCAGGCGACGAAGGCTTCCAATTTGCTGCCGGCAGGCAGGGCTGCGCTTTCGCCGTGCCCCGGCATATCCACGGCAATCACCCGATGGCTGCGGGAGAAGGCTGCGATCTGTGGCGACCAGGCTTCAAGCCGCATGCCGACGCCATGGATGAGAACCAATGGCTCGCCTTTGCCTACGTCATGATAGGCAGTACCGCGCGCGGTATGGTGACGGAGCAAATCTCCGGTATTCAGATGATCGGCTTTGCTCTCGTCCACGGTTTCCATCGCCGGCATCCTGACTCCGACCCCTCACACGCCCGCCGGATTGGAGACGTCCTGTCCCAGATCCTTGAGGTCCTGATAACGGTCGCCGATGCGATGATGCGGCCGCCCGCCGACCGAAGCGCCGAGTGCGATGACGATCTCATCGGCAGCAGGCGCATCCGGAACCGACGTCTGGATCGTCAGATAATGCGAGCGACGGCCCTCGTCGTTCTTATCCATAAGCGGGATCATGATCGGCGCATTGGCCGGTCCGCGGGTATTGCAGAAGGCGAGATAGGATTTGGCGCCGACGGCATGGCGATAATGATTGCCGAAGCGAAGGGTGTGGATCAGCGCGGATGCATGCTCGATCTCGCCATCAAGACCGACGACGGCCGATTTGCCATAGGCTTCGACTGCCTCGCCGGATCCGACCGCATCGATGATCATCTTGGTGAGCAACTCGCCGAGAATGGGTGCTGCTGCGTGAATCTCGGGCTTCAGATCCGCGACAAAGCCGCGGCCGGCCCAGGGGTTTTTGACGACCGCGCATGCCGAGAACAGCTTTAGCGGCGTGGCCGCTGCCTTGCCCCCTTCAATAAGCGTCGTTTCGATCTGCAGGACGGTTTTTCGGATCTGAAGGCTCATGGCTCGCTCTCTTCTAAGATTATGTATGATGGTATGCCATAATACATAACTGTCAAGCGCCTTTGAGCGACCGGATAAAAAAGCCCTGCCGCACGTCAGAAATCATCGGAATAACAAAAGCTTATAGATCATTAGCGGGAAGCAACCACTAAGCGATGCTTGCCGAATGACCATCGTCAGCTGCAGATGTTCCATCTTTGTATTAGTTATTATGGTATACCGTCACACCGATGACAGAAGCGAGTCAACCCGCATCGTCGACCCAACGACAATTTGATGAGGCATGACGCCCATCGACATTGTCCGGCATCATGAGCCTGCCGCCATTCCTGCAGGGAGAAATCCGCCGGTTTCATCTTTGGCGAACGATGGCGCCTATCGCGTTGATGACAATGCGTGCGCCGGTCAGGGCCGAAAGGCCGTCGATATCAGCGGGAGGATAGAGCTCCACCAGATCGAAGCCTGCGATATCAGCCCGGCGGCCAAGGCCGGCGATCAGGTCGATGATCTGGATATAGGTGAGACCGCCGGGTGTCCGCGCTGCCACACCCGGCATGATGCTGGGATCGATGCTGTCGCAATCCAGCGTGACGACGACCCGAACACCCTCCGGAATATGACGAAGAGCGGCCTCGACCCCTCGAGAATGGATTTCGCGGGCAGTGACGAAGCGGCTGCCATAGCGCTGCGCTGCCTCGACATCGGCAGGTCTTGCACTGCCGACACTTCGCAGGCCCACCTGCACCATTCCGGCGACATGCGGCATTTCGCATGCCCGGCGCATCGGGCTCGAATAGCCGTAGCGCTCGCCATGCAGTTCGTCGCGCCAGTCGATGTGCGCGTCGATCTGCAAGATCCAGACTGGCTCCTTATCCGCAAAACCGGCAATGAAGGGGATCGTCACGGAACAGTCGCCGCCAAGCAGGATCGGCACGGCCGGCAATGCCAGGATCTCGCGCGTCTTCGCCTCGATCCGATCCCGGTTACCGGCATTGTCATGCATGACGGTCTCGATGTTTCCACCGTCGATGCAGCAGGCGGGGTTGCCATCAAAGAGCGGGCCGCCGAGATCGAAATCCCAATGTTCGACAAGCGCCGCATCACCCTGGCTGGCGGCGCGGATCGCTCCGGCTGACAAGGCATAACCGCCGCTGTCCTTATCTGGATAGGTACTTCCATGGCCGGCTCCGAAGAGCACGACGCGCGGCAGGCGACCATCGCCAAGGCGGTCCGGAAAGCCGAGGAAGGAAGGAGAAGCCGTCATCTTCGTGGCCTTGGCGAAGTATCAATCGATCGGCTGCCGCCCGGAAAGCACGGTCTGGGCGATCGCACTGGCGCTGGTGACATGGTCCATCGCCGCCTGATAGGCACCATCGCCGTCACCGCGCCGGATGGCATCGACGATGCGAGCCATCTGCGCCGGCCCCTGGACATCGCGATTTTGCGTCTTGATCGTCATGGAGCGCAGATGATTGATGCGCACCGTCAGAAGATTGACGACACCCCAGGCCACATGACGGTCGACCATGCTGAACAGCGTCTGATAAAAAGACGATGTATGGGCGAGCACGCCGGCCATATCCTTCTCGCGATAGCTGCGCTTTATATCTTCGAGCGACCTGTCCAGGGCATCGGCGATTGCGGGATTGTTCTGTTCGGCGCAAAGCCGTGCCGCCATGCCTTCGAGCGCAGCGCGGATCTCATAGATCTGCTTGGCTTCGTCATGGTTGAGCTGGGCAACGATCGGCCCCTTGTTGGGAAGATTGGCGACAAGACCTTCGGATTCGAGGTGGCGCAGCACCTCGCGCACGATCGTGCGGCTGACGCCGAGCTGGGCGCAGAGATCGCGCTCCACCAGGCGGTCACCCGGGCGGAAATAGCCGTTGACGATTGCCTCACGCACCTTGTCGAGGGCAAGCTCACGCAACGTCTTGGCCGGACGCTCCACGCGAATTGCGGCGCCATGCGCATCATCATTCATTTCCGCACCCTCGATCTTCGGATACCATAATATGGCCTACCAAAATCATCCATTGTCGGAATGAAGTCAATGCAGCAGAGCGCCCCCTCAGAGCAAGGCCTGCGCCTGGATATCGAAATGCTCCCTTAGTACCTTCCAGCCTTTCGGTGTCACGTCAACGGCGCGGGACACAGCCGACCGTCGCAGACACCTTTCGGCAAAGAGGATATTGGCAAGATGAACGCCAAGCGGGCCGGCAAGATGATGTTGCCGCTCGGTCCAGTCGAGGCACTGCCGCGCGAGCCCGTAACGCGTGGGTCTGATCGCGACCGTGTTCACGCCGATGCGATCGAACCACTTGGCACCAGCGGGCGTCAGTTCGAACCGCTTGTTTTCGGCCGCAACAAGGAAGCCTTTCTCCAGCAGTCCGTGGGTTATGGCGATGCCGACGCGACCGGCCAGATGATCGTAACAGCAGCGAGCGAACCGAAGCTTCTGCGCTTCGCGGGTCAGCGGCTTTCTTCGCACAGGCTCCGCCGCACCGATCGAGGCAAGGGTTTCAAGCGCCAGCGCGACATGCGGACCGGCCAGGCGATAGTAGCGGTGCCGCCCTTCGGTTTCGACGCAGAGCAGTCCGCCGGCCAACAGCTTTCCAAGATGGGAGCTTGCTGTCTGCGCCGTCACGCCGGCGGCATAGGCGAGTTCGCCCGCCGGCCGCGCCCGGCCATCGAGCAGCGCAGACAGCATGACGACGCGCGCGGGATCGGCGATCAAAAAGGCAACGGCGGCTATATTCGGCTCCAGCGTCATGTTTCGGGGCTCCTGCGATCTGCCAGCATCATAGCACTGAAACAGTCGGCATGTTTCGACGCGCATCGAAACATTTCAGCGTGCTATCGCCATAAGTTCCAAGCGTAAGCAATTGCCATGGAACCAGGCTATGACGAAGACGACCCTTGCATTTTTCACCGACGCTCACCTCGGCCAGCGGCTGGTCGCCACAAGCGAACTCGCCGGCGACAAGATGGGCTATGAGGAAGCACCCGGAGAGCACGAACACCATCTGTGCGTGATCCTCGACGACATCGCCCGCAAGGGCATTTCCAAAGTCGTCTTCGGCGGCGATATCGGCGCCGAGCGATCGGTCGGCCGGTTTTTCGAGCTTCTGCGCAGCCATGGCTTCGAGATGTCGCTCATCCTCGGCAATCACGATAGCTACGGCAACGTCACGCAATATTACGATCCGGGCGAGAGTGTCGTGGCGGGGAAACTCTGTTTCTCGCAGCATGACCCGCATCTGAAGCGCATTTTTCTCGATACGTCCGACAATGTCGTCGATGACTGCCAGCGCGAATGGCTCGCACGAGAACTCGAAGGCGTGAAGAAGGCCGCGATCTTCCTGCATCACCCGATCCTGCCGCTCGACACGCCGGTAGATCGAATCGGAGCCGCCCTGCGCGACAGGGATGAGCTCAGATCGCTTCTGACCGGCATGGATTGCCAGATATCGCTTTTCTGCGGCCACTATCACATGATCGACGAAGCCCGGGAAGCAAACATCAGGCAATATGTATCACCGGCGGTCTCCTATCAGATCGCCAAGCAATCCGAGCGCCTCAAGGCCGACACCAGGACATTCGGCTATCGTATTCTGGAATTCGACAAAGACGTGATCAGAACGCAGATCGTCTTGTTTTCAAAGCCGTAGATTGGCACACGTATCTTGTCGAGCCAGTTGGCGACGGAAAGGAGCAAAAGCCTTTCACTTCGGTGCAGTGGAACTATATCGTGCTGATGCGCCGCGCAATCGCGAATCGATCTGAAGGATATGACAATGGGCACGCTGCTTTCTCCCAAACTCACTGTCTGCGGGATAGAGGAGTTGCCCGATCAGAGCGTTCGAAACGTCACCCATGTCCTTTCCCTCCTCGATCCGGAATATCCCGAGCTCGATGTCTTCGGCTCCTACGCCAGGCATCATCGCACGACATTGCGCTTTCACGATATCATTGCGACGGCTCCCGGCCGGGTGATGCCGCAGCCGGAACATGTCGAGGCAATCCTGAGATTCGGCTCCGAATTTCAGGCGCAACAGGACCCCGAAGCGCCGCGCCATCTGCTGGTGCATTGCCATATGGGCGTATCGCGCTCGACGGCTGCCATGCTCTCGCTGATGGCGCAGGCCAATCCGGACGAGCCTGGCGAAAGCCTGTTTTCCCGCCTGGTTGCCATCCGCCCACAGGCCTGGCCAAACTCTCAAATGATCGGCTTTGCCGACGAACAACTCGGCAGGAAGGGCGATTTGAAGACCGCACTTGCGCGTCACTACGGCCGGCAGATCAAGAGGCAACCTGACTTCGTCGAGTGGATGACAAGCCTCGGACGCCAGGCGGAGCTAAACATGGCGATCCAAGCGTGACGAACGCATCTCTGGCCCGAAGACGACCCGCCGACCCTCGGCGAGTTGGGCTTCGTCCAGCCGATCCGCGTAGATTCCGAAGCCTGTCGCACAGGATGAGGCGCAACATGGACGACGGGAACTCACTCCATGCTGAGCAGTCCCACCTCATCCTCGGCTAGCTCGAAAAGCCATAACAGGCAGATCGGTTACGTTGTCCGGACCGGACGGATACCGCCCGGTCCTGCAGAGCATGCCGGGTAATGACCCGCGCCGCTTTGCTACTTTACGGGGCTCACTTTCGACGCGAGAGCAGCGCCGGATTTCCAGACACTGTAATGGACGGCGACGCGCTCGCCGACCTTGAAGGACTCGACTTCGATGTTTTCAGGCAGTTTGATCGTTGTTCCCGAGGACAGCGTGATCTGGTCCGCCTTCGCATCGATATTGGTGATGGTCCCGGTCTCATCACGGGCAAGCGCCATTCCCGCCGCCAGGGTCGAGGTCGCCAGAACACCGATCGCCAAATATCTCTTCAGCATAATTCACTCCTTTGATTTACAAGCGTTTTGTGGCCTGATCGGCCACCGGCCGGCATCGCCAGCCATCCAAAAACTAGGCAGCGATCCTTCCCTGCGCTTTGCCGGATTCTTACAAATCGGACAGCGACAGCGATTTTGCCGGTGTTGGAAGAGATATGAGAGAAAACAAGCGATATCACTCGCTCGAGAAAGGCAAAATTTCGACAGGAAAAGATGCAAGCCGCACTCTCTTTCGACGATGCGGCTTGTGAGCTCGTCTTAAAATTGATCTCGCTCTGCTTGCGAGGCGGTTTCAGGTTCGTAGGTCACCGTCATGTAAATCACAGTCACTATGATGGCCCCCAGAAACAGGGCGCTCGTATAGATCGTACCGAATCCCAGGCCGCCATATTCCAGCGGCTGCGAAAGAAGATCTCCGAAAGACGCCCCGAGCGGCCGCGTGAAGATGTAAGCCAGCCAGAAGGCCAGAATACCATTCAAGCCAAGGTTAAAATGCCCGATCGCTATGACGGCAATGATGCCGAGGAAGATCAGCCCGGTCATGACGTAGCCTAGACCGAAGACCTCCGCGATCAGATCGCCGACCGCTGTGCCCAATGCAAAGGTGAAGAGGATCGCCAGCCAGTAGAACCCCTCGCGTCTTGCCGTGAAGATCGAGTGGATGGACAGCGTGCCTTCCTTCTTCCACCAGATGAAGAAAGTGAGCGCGAGAGCAATGGTAAAGCCGACGGTCGATGCCTGCAAAGGCACGCCCAGATTGTCGGTCAGGTTGTCGGTCAAAAGTGTTCCGACGACACTGATCATGACGACGGCGGTCCAGTACGCCCAGGGCACGTAGCGTCCCTGCAGAAATTGCAGGGAAAGCGCGCCGATCAGCACCAGAGTCATGATCGCGGATGTTGCGGTCAAGCCGAGACCCATGTTGACCGCGAGATAATCGGCCGCCGTTTCTCCCATCGTGACGGCCAGCAGCTTGATCAGCCAGAAGTCGACGGTGACCCGCGGAACCCGATTGAGGACATTGTCTGCGACGACATATGATAGCGAGCTCATGACATACTCCCGCTTTACTTGCCCATCAGCGCCATTGCCTCTTGAAGAAAGGCATCGGCGCGTTTGTCATCATCTGCATTGCAGCGCTCGACGGCCTTCGCCTCCAGCGTATCGACCTTCGATTTGGCGTCGGGCGTCAAATTTGCGGAGGCTTTCGCCGTGCGCATCTCTTTAAGCACATCTTCGCACGGGCGGACAGCGGCCGCGTGACTGGTAACGGGAAGCGCGACCAGCCAGGAAAAAAGGGCGACGTTCAGGAGGCGGACATAATTGTGCTTGGTCATGGGGAGACTCCGATAGGCGGCCGGACTGCCGCGTGGTTGATCGTCGGCCACACGCAGATGCGGCCACGCCCCGTGTTCTATGCGGCCGCCTTTACGCGGCCTTTGCTCGAACAATACCGTTTCGTAGGAAATGCCGATGCGCGACAGCCGCCCATCCTTACGCATTTGTAAGAAGCCGTTCAGGTTGCAGACACCTTCTTGAGGCATGTCTACGGCGCTACGCGTCATATATGGCGCGCAAAAGTCGCTGCAGCACTTTGAAACTGCTGCAGTCGTATCGTGCATTGACGGAACCTGGACGGGCATGAAGATCCTCGTGGTGGAAGATGATCAAAAGACGGCGGAATACATCTCTCGCGGGCTTAACGAGGCCGGCCATATCTGCGACATCCTCTCGGACGGCACGGATGCGCTTTTTCAGGTCACCAGGGAACGATATGACGTGCTCGTCGTCGACCGGATGCTACCGGGGCTCGATGGCCTGTCCCTGGTGAAAGCTGCGAGGGCGGCAAAGATCAAAACGCCGGCAATGTTCCTGACTTCGGTCAGCGGCGTAGACGATCGGGTCGAGGGGCTTGAAGCCGGCGGAGACGACTATCTGACCAAGCCTTTTGCCTTTTCCGAGCTTCTGGCGCGCGTCAATGCCCTGGCGCGCCGGCCGCCGGTCCAGGACCGGAAAACGATCCTTAAAATTGCCGATCTCGAACTCGATATTATAAGGCGGCAGGTGCATAGACGCGGAATTGCCATTGATCTGCAACCACGGGAATTCACCTTGCTGGAGACACTCATGCGCGGCGAAGGGCGCGTGCTGACGCGCACCATGCTTTTGGAGAGCGTGTGGGATTTTCACTTCGATCCGAAGACGAGCGTGGTGGAGACCCATATCAGCCGGCTGCGCGCAAAGATCGACAAACCGTTCGATGTTCCCCTCCTCCACACAGTCCGCAACACCGGCTATTGCATACATGCGCCACGATAGATTGCTGCGCAGCACGCCGTTCAGGCTGGCGACATCTTTTGGACTCTTCTTCATCGTCGCCTTCCTCGTCGCGGGCTTTGTCGGCTATGGCCTGATGACGCGCGAACTTTCGAGATCACTCGACGTGTCCGTCAAGGACACCTATTCGGTCGTGGCCTCGACCTATTCCTCGAACGACCTGGAGGATCTCATCGCGGCGGTAGACACCTATTCGATCCTCAAGCGCCCGGAAGACCAGATCTTCCTTTTGCTCGACGGCAAGGGAGAAAAGCTTGCCGGAAACGTTCGCGCGGCAAGCGTCAAACCCGGACTTTCGACCGTTCCTGCGACCCTGTTCGGACTTGGCGATGACGATCCGATGCGCCTTGTCGCCGGGAATGTCGGCGGCAACAGCCTGGTCGTCGGCCAGAGCTACCGTGAAATCGACCAGATCGAGCAGATTGCATTGATGAGCTTCGCCTGGGCCTCGGTCATTATCGTCGCGGCGATCGTCCTGGGGGGTACCATGCTTGCGACGCGCACGCAGCGCCGACTGGAAGCGATCGAGCGAACTCTGATCGATATTTCGGCGGGGAATCTGGCCCGGCGAATTCCGATCCGCGGCAACGGCGACGATATCGACGTCGTTTCAGCGCACATGAACCACGCTCTTGCCCGGCTCTCTGCGCTCGTCGAAGGCATGCGCCAGGTCAGTACCGATATCGCACACGATTTGAAGACCCCCCTCAATCGGCTCGGATTGACCATCGAGCGAGCGCTCCAGCGTCTGGAGCGCTCGGAAAACGTGGAAGACCTGCTTCTTGACGCCAGCGACGAAACAGCCAGAATCAACGCAACATTCGAAGCCCTGCTCCGCATCTCGCAGATCGAAGCCGGCGCACGAAAGACACGCTTCAAACCGGTCGACCTCTGGGCTGTCGTGACCGCGGTCGCAGAAATCTACGCCGATGTCGCGGAAGACAGCGGACAAAACCTGACATTGAAGCCGCTGTCGTCCGGCTCCTGCTTGGTGAGCGGCGACGGGGAATTGCTCACGCAGCTTTTCGTCAATCTTGTCGAAAACGCAATCACCCACTGTCCGCCCGGCACGACGATTACCCTATCGCTGGTACCTGAAGAGCAGCATTGTCGCGCCTGCGTGGCCGATAACGGCGGCGGTATCCCCGAAGAAGAGCGCGAACTGGTGTTCCGGCGGCTTTATCGGCTGGATAAAAGCCGGACGACACCAGGCAACGGGTTGGGGCTCGGTCTGGTAAAGGCAATCGCCGATCTTCATGGCGCACCCATCACGCTTGAAGACAACAAGCCGGGTCTGCGCGCCTGCCTGCACTTTCCGAGAGCGCCGCTCTCCCCTCGCCCCGGCTGAAGCCGATCAAATCGCGCCGAGTACGACCGCGGTCGATAGCCGCAAGAGCCTTTGAAGCGCCTCAATCCCTCGGCATCATCCCAATCAGCAGCCTATTGCCTTGCCTGTTGCCACACCTCCGACACACCAGCCTGCTGGCCAACGAGCCCACCTTCCTGCCGCCGCCAAAGCGCCCCGCCATCTCGTAGCGGTCCACGCGGGCAATCCTCTCGCAAGCCGCGCAGACGGCGCTTAGCTCATACCATTGCGGCAGATCCGCAAGCGTTCGCTCGTAGTCGTCATGCCCCGCAGGCAGCAGTGCTATTCCTTTTCCGTGTCTCATTCCGGGCGGCCTTATGTGCAGCGCTGCGGCTCATTGACTTCCGTCACCATCAGAACATAAAGGGAACAAAAAGGAGTAACAAGACAATGATTCGATTTGCCCCCTCAATAGCTCCGACGAGCTTGCAGCAGAGCACCAAAGCAGCCGGCCATGCCGCCTCATCGAAAGCCAAGGCGGAAACCCCGGTAATCGGGCCTGCGAAGGCTGCCGATGAGAGCAAGGAGATTGCCGGAAGCGGGATGCTGCTTGCCGACCTTCCAGAGATTTCCGCCCCGAATCCAACTAAAACCATCAGGGCTCGCCAACCAAGAAAGCCAAGGACCAAGCCAGAGGCTGCTGTCATACAGCTCGACCTCAACGCCTAGACGGCATGGTTCGCGATGGCACGCCTCCCTGAAGTTGTAATTCCTAGGTGTCCCGTGGGCTTATGCCCCGAGGCGCGACACTCTTCTGGGGATATTGACGATCGCTTTACCTTGAGAGCCCGCAAAGCTTCCCATCCCAGGCAGCCGGCACTACCTCCACTCATGCCATAGAGGAGGAGGGAGACATGAAGTCTACCGCGGAAGCCCTTGCGCAGAACGATGATGTCCGCACTGAAGACATCGCCGACGCCGTCGATTTTCTTCAAAGAAAGATCAATGCCGCTATCATATCGGGCCGCCCCGTATCGTTCGCGGCATACAGATCGAAGGTGGTCATGGAGATGGCCCTAAGCATCCGCACGCAGCACCCGCAGACTCCGGCGCCATCGCAAGGGCACGCTAAGAGGCTGTAAGACCCTTAGATGAAACTGTGCAATAATACTGGAAGGCTCATGCGGAGGTCTATCACTTCCACCCAACCATCCTCTCGCAGCGCCTCTTGTTGTTTGGCTGCCCGCAGAGCCACCTTGCGATCGTCGGTTGCCATGACAAAATCAGACCAACCACCCTCCGAATGGTGGGTATCCCCCGCAAAAACCAGATAGCGTTTCCCTCGAATATCCATATGCCCGCTCCCGTAAGCGCATAACCACAGCGCTCATTTTTAAATTATTCCCCTAGCGTAGTGGTAGCAATAGGTGCTTAGCTATCTATGGTAGATCACCATTGTTACTTGCTCCTAGCAGTGTGGCTGGTGAGCTACAGCGCATATTTTATTCGCCCGGGTGTTGTACCGGACATCGGTCTCTGCAAATTTCTGGTGTTCCCCATGCTGTTGGCAGGGCAGTTGCGTCTTGAATGACTTCGAGCAGGGGATATCTTGAATCATGGAACCGATAGCTTGAAGATGAGTAGAAAGCACCGGGGTTGACCATGACGCTGCAGATCAAGAGAATCTACGAGCCGCCGTCCAAGGAAGACGGCGTGCGTATCCTTGTCGACAGGCTATGGCCGCGTGGGGTCAGCAAAGACGAGGCCCATGTGGATGCCTGGCTCAAGGACATCGCACCGAGCGCGGATCTGCGGCGCTGGTTCGGTCACGATACGGACAAATGGAGCGAGTTTCGCCGGCGCTACAAAGCCGAACTCGAGCACAATCCGGCCGCTGTCGATGAGCTGAAAAGACAGATAGGCCAGTCACCCGTGACGCTTCTTTATGGCGCCAAGGACACCGAACACAACAATGCGGTGGTGCTTCGGGACTTCGTCAGCAGGCAATAGCCTGAAGTGCCGAGCGAACTATGCCGCCGCGACACCATAAGCCCCAGGATACACTTCCCTTTGCATGGGTCAGATCATGACCGGCCACACGGGCAGATTCCTTCACGTATTGCCCCTGCCCTCATGCATCCGCCCGCTCCAGCTTCCGGCCGCTCGGAAGCAGCCGCGCGACGGCGCTCAGAAGATCCGTCTGCGATATCAGGCCGAGAATGCGATGCCCGTCATCCACGATGATGACGGCATGTGTGCGGCCGTCTGTGAGAACCGGCAGGAGCGACAGAGCCGGATCGGAAGCCCGTGCGATCGCCGGCATCGAGATCGCTCGGGCGACGCTATCGGCATTTTCGGACAATTCTCTCAGACCGACCGTTCCGACCAGGCGGCCTTCGGGATCCTTCACCGGCAAAGTGCGAATATTGTGCTTCAACAGAAGCTGCCTCGCATGATGGGGCTCAGCATCCTCGCTGACGGCAATGACATCGCGCGACATGATATCGGAACAGCTGATATCTCCATGTGTCCGGACCACGGCCTGCAACTCGACCTGCCGCAAAAGACGGCCAAGGTCAGCCCGATCGATGTCGAAGGTCTCATCAAGGGCCACGAGAGCCGCATCGACGTCCTCTTCCTGAAACCCCGCCCGCAAGCTCGAAGGCGGGTCTTGTGTCTGGTGCGTATTCTCGGCGGGTTTTGCGACGACATGCGGATAGTTGCGCCTGGAAAGCTTATGGAACACCAGGCCCAGGCCGACAAGGATACAGGAATTCATGGCTACGGGGACAAAGGGAAACAAGACCCCCCAGTTTGCAACGACCGGCCCGCCCAGAACGGCCGTAAGCGCCGCAGCGCCGCCGGGCGGATGTAGGCAGCGGGCGAACGACATCGCGCCGATCGCAAGCGAGACGCCGACCCCGATCGCAATGATCGGATCACGGATGAAATAGGCTGCTATGATCCCCATCATGGCGGAAATCGTGTTGCCGCCGATGATCGACCAGGGCTGGGCCAGCGGACTTGCCGGCACGGCAAACAGAAGCACCGCCGACGCTCCCATGGGCGCGACGATCAGCGGAAGATGCGGCCCCTGACCGAAGAAATAGCCGCTGATGACGCCGGTGAGGCCGATGCCGATCAAGGCTCCGAGACAGGCAAACAGCCTTTCCCGAAGGGTTGCGCCTGCAAGGATCGGAGAAAACAAGTGGAAGCGACTGGTTCCCGTCTTCTGGGAATCTGGGTGCTGCATGATCGAACCGGTTGTATGATTGAGGTGTACGGGGGAGGGGGCGTGGTCGTTTCAGAATTCGCTTTTCATCAGCCGCTGATCGGTGCGCCTGGCGCCATTCAAAACGTCTTGAAAAGCCTCCAGCGCACTCGGGCGTTTATCCTTGCGGTAGACCAGGATCGTATCGACCGTTGCGAGCCGGTGCGTTGCGGAAGCCATCGGCCAGTGCATGAGATCCAGCACCGATTTGGGCATGACGCCAACCGCGTTTCCGGTCGCAACACTTGCCAGGATGGCGTGATAGGAACCGAGCTCCGTCGTCTGCAGATCGCTCGATTGGCGCGCCCAATGTTCGGCAATCCTTCGGTACGTACAGCCGGGCTCCAGGGCGGCGATGGACCCGACGCGGAGATCCGCCGCCGAACGGATCGATGGATGCGCTGACGGCAGGACAAGCAGCAGATCCTCGACGAATGCCGGCTCGGATTCGAGCGTTTCCAGATCGGCCTGAAAATCGGTATCCTCTTCGAGCATCGCTTCCGGCGGAAGCGCGATCAGTGCGCAATCCAGCCTGTCGCACAAGACATCGCGGGTGAGGTCGCGCGATGCGCCCAGCGTCAGATGAACGGGCACGTCCGGCCACATGTGATTGAACCGGCTGAGCGCTGCCGGCAGCCGGCTTGCGGCCGTGCTCTCCATCGTGCCGACCCGCAACGGGCCTGAGGGGCGCATCGGCCTCACGGCCTGACGCGCCTCCAGGGCCAGCGCCGCAAGACGATTGGCATAGACGAGAAAGGTTTCGCCTTCGCGCGTCAAAGTCATCTTCTTGCCGTCGCGGCTGAAGAGCAAGACGCCAAGATCGTCTTCCAGCTGCTGTACCCGCGTCGTCACGTTGGACGGCGCGCGCCCGACGGCTTTCGCCGCCCTGGTGACGCTGCGCTCATTGGCGACCGCAAGAAATATCTCGACCGATGAAAGATCCAACGAAAAAATCTCGATTCAGGAATTAAACTGCCATATCGTTCGCTATATCGAAATCATTCTCAAGGCTCAAGCCGCTTTCGACAGCAAGGCAGCAGTCAGGAGGAAAAGAACGGAATGGCAGAACCGGAGCGACATAAAACGAACGAGGATGAAACCCGCGAATATGCTTCGCCCGCATGCTCGCTGCGTGAAATCGATCCCGCTTATAGCGGCATTCCGGCCGTCACGGCAGAGGACGCCGTTTATGCCTGGCGAAAGGTACAGCGACAGAAGCTGATCGAAGAGCGCATGGCATTGCCGCAGGCGCAACGCGAGGAATATACCCGCTCGATCGCAGCTCATCTCGACCAGCTCGTCGGCGATGTCGCCGGCAAACATGTCAGCTTGTTCTGGCCGTTTCGAGGGGAGCCGGACCTCAGGGGATGGCTGAACGGCCTCGCGGCGCGAGGTGCCATATGCTTGCTGCCCGTGGTCGTCGCCAAAGCCACCCCCTTGATTTTCCGATCCTGGAAAATGGGCGAGCCGCTCGAACGCGGCGTCTGGAATATCCCGGTGCCTGCGGAGGGAAAACCGGCAGCTCCCGATATCCTGATAGCGCCCGTGGTCGGCTTCGATCGGGGCTGCTTCCGGCTTGGCTATGGCGGCGGCTTTTTCGACAGAACACTCGCCAGCCTTGCGCGGAAACCTCTGGCCATAGGCGTCGGCTACCAGTCGCAAGAGATCGACACCATCTATCCGCTTTCCCACGACATTCCGATGGACGTTATCGTCACGCAATCAGAACAGCGATACCGATGAGGCATTGGACATTGACGCCGGGCTTACCGCACAGCCCGGTGCCGAACAGAACGGCACTTCGCCTGTCATTTCGGCAACACGTGCTCTTCTTGCCGCATCTCAACCCCGGCGAACCGCCTTCTTCTCCTGGCATGCGAATTGCTTATCCGAAGCAGATCCTCGAAGAGAACAATGCTCATGTTGCACTTTCTGCCCTCCCTGCTTTTGAGCATTTCCCTCGGTTTGAGTTGGAACAGGTTCATCCTCACCTTCTCGAGCAGGGGCGATTGCCTTCAAGATCAGATGCCGACGACCATGGTTGCGGCTGCTGTCAGCGTTTCGGCCCTCGCGCTGTGCGTCGCCGACAAGGGGGTTCTGTTGGGCGGGACGATCGCCCTGCTTGGGCTTGCGCTTGCGGCCATCAGCAAGGGCCTTCCGCACCCCGCCATCATCGTGGGGATCTCGGTTGCAAGCCTTGTCGCCTATCTCCAGTTCACGGGGCATGTGTTGCAATAGGTCCGCGTGCGAATGCCCGGGACGGCTCGGGACACCACCGCGCCGAGAGCCGGCTCCCCTCAATGGGCGGGTGCCGGCTCCGCTTCTGACGCATCCTGCTTGTGATGATCGGCCGCGAGCAACATATATACGGCAGGCACGACGAAGAGCGTGAACAGCGTCCCGATGGCGAGACCCGCGGCGATCACCAGCCCCATGTTGAAACGGGCGACAGCGCCCGCGCCGGTTGCCAGGATTAGCGGCACGACGCCCAGAACCATGGCTCCGGTCGTCATCAGGATCGGCCGCAAGCGGATGCCGCAGGCACCCTCGATCGCCTCGCGCTTCGATTTCCCCGATAGCTGCAGTGTATTTGCCACCTCGACGATCAGGATGCCGTGCTTGCTGATCAATCCCATCAGCGTCACCAAGCCGACCTGCGTATAGA
>NZ_JAUQTZ010000057.1:0-35636 GCF_059803845.1 Rhizobium sp. UFLA01-1127
GGACTTTGCCTCAAGCCGATACGGCAGGCTCCCGACCCGCCGCGATGCACCTGTCTGGCGCAGCGGCAAGACCATATTACGTTCTCAGATAATTACAAGAGTTGACAGATTTTTACAGATTTAGTAGCCCTGTCGCGCAGGAAATGCGCTATGGATGCCCCTGGTCGGCTTTCACGAAGGATGATGATGAGACTTTCTGTCGCCAACGATTCCGGTGCGAGCGCCACGCGCTTCGGCGACATCATCTATGAGAGGATCGTCGCCATGATCGCGGATGGAACATTTCCCGTGAACGAGCGGTTGCCGGCGGAAGCCAAGCTCGCAGAAATGTTCGGCGCGTCGCGACCTGTCGTGCGCGACGCTCTGGAGCGGCTGCGTACGGACGGTTTGATCGTTTCGCGCAAAGGATCCGGTTCCTATGTCAGGCAACGGCCGGATTCTTCGGTCCTGAAGATGGTGCCCGTCGGATCGCTTGCCGATGTTCAGCGCTTCTTCGAATTTCGCGCCGGACTTGAGGCCGAAGCAGCCGAACTTGCAGCGCGCAACTGGCAGCCGGCCGACAAGGAACGGATTTCGGCGGCACTCCAGAAGATAGAACAATGTCTTCGCGAAGGCCGCCTTGGTGCTGAAGAGGATCAGGAACTGCACGATGCGATTGCCGTCGCGACCGGCAATCAGTTCCATGTCACGGCCCGCGAACTGTTCCGGCCGCATTTTGCGATCGGGCACTCCGTGACCCGCAGCCTCAGCCTCAAGCGGACGCCGGAGCAGATCCGCAGCGTCCAGGATGAGCATGCGGTGATCGTGCAGGCGATCTTCGAACGGCGAGAGAGCGAAGCGCACGATGCCATGAAGCGACATATCTTGAACGCACGCGCCCGCATGTTCCAGGGCGTCTAGGACATTGGATGAGGTAAGGGCGAGGCGGCCGGCTTCCTGAAGCTTCCTTGCTCATACCTCGATGGATCACGAAGGGTAGGAAGATGAGCATTGAAACCATGCGGCATGCACTGACCGGCGTTTCTGGCGTTCCGGTCACAGCCTATGATGCAAATAGCGAGGTGGAACCGCGCGTGACCGCTCAGGTCTATCGGCGCGTGGCGGCTGCCGGCATCCACAATATCGTCGCGGCGGGTAATACCGGCGAGTTCTATGCGCTGACGCCGGAGGAAATCCGCCGCGTCCACGAAGCGGCGATATCAGGCGTCGACGGTAAAGCACCCGTCACGGCGGCGATCGGCCGCTCGTTGCGCGAGGCGATCCGCATGGCCAAGGATGCCGCCACGATCGGCGCTTCGGCCGTCATGTCGCACCAGCCGGTCGATCCTTTTGCCGCGCCTGCGTCGCAGATCGATTATTTCCGCGATCTGGCGGAGGCGTCGCCCCTGCCACTCATTGCCTACGTCCGTGCCGACGGCTTCAGCGTTGAGGACATGGTCCGCCTGGCAGGCCATGGCAACATCGCGGGTATCAAGTTTGCGACGACGGATCTGATGCTCCTTTCGCGCTCGATCGCCGCCTCCGATCCGAATGGTGCGCTGTTCGTCTGTGGTCTGGCCGAAAGCTGGGCGCCGACATTTGCGGCCGCCGGTGCGCGCGGTTTCACCTCCGGTCTCGTCAACGTCGCGCCAAAACTGTCGCTTGCCGTGCACGCGGCTTTGGCCAAGGGTGATTTTGCCACCGCCCGGGCCATCGTCAATAAGCTCGAACCCTTCGAACGGATGCGAACCAAATTCCGCAACGGAGCGAATGTTACGGTCGTCAAGGAAGCCGTCACCTATTCCGGCTTGGATGTCGGTCCCGTCCGTGTTCCCGGGCTGCCGCGGCTAGATCAGAAGGACCGCGAGGAGCTGTTCTCTCTGCTTCGCGACTGGCAGGAAGCAGAAGAGCTTCGCGCCAATTAGTCTGCCTCCGCGCAGTGTTTCTATTTGGCAAGTGTTTGACCTTATATCGTCGGCCGGTCTTCGACCGCCGCCGAGTACAGATTTGGTCGCGAAGCGAGGAAGTCGATGAAGGTGCGCACCTTCGCAGAAAGGTATTTCCTGCTGGGATAAACCGCATGCAGGGTAGCGTTGAATGTCACGGCTTTCGGCAACACCATCTCCAGTCGACCGTCGGAAACATCGTCTTGCGTCATCCACGTCGGCAGGAAAACCAGCCCCATGCCTTCGAGGGCCGCCAGATGCAGCATGATCTCGTTTTCGCTTTGCATGACGGGGCGGAAATTCACGGTTTCAGCGCCGTCCGCTCCAGCGACCGCTATGCTGCCGTTGGAGTTCATGCCGCTATAAGCCAGCAATGAGTGACCATTGAGATCAGCCACCGCGGCGGGACGGCCTGTGCGCGACAGATAGGCCGGTGATCCGACCAGGTGGAAGGCAACCTGCATCAGCGGCCGGGCGATGAGGCTGGGATCGAGCCGCTCGGGAGCCGTCGCCCGCAAGGCCAGATCAAAGCCTTCGTCAACGAGATTGACGATCCGACCGCTGAGATCCATGTCGAAACGAACATCGGGATAGCGCTGGTGATATTCGGCAATCATTCGGGCGACGAGCGTGTTGGCGGCCCAGACCGGGGCACTGAGCCGCAAGGTCCCGCGCGGTGTGACCGTCACGTTGCTGACGGCTGCCTCCACCTCGTCCAATCCATCGAGCATCTGCCGGGTCTGGTTGAGATAGAGCATGCCGCTTTCGGTCATGCTGACATGCCGGCTGGTTCGGTTCAGCAATCGGGTTCCTAGCCGGCTCTCCAGGTGCATCACATGCTTGCTCGCCATTGCCGGCGAGAGGCCAAGCCTGTCCGCTGCGGCCGTGAAGCTCTTAAGCTCCGCCACGGTGCAAAAAACCCGCAAGCTCGTCAACGTATCCATCGATTGTCAACTTACAGGAAACGTTCCTTCAATGTAGCCCGAATTGATCAATAAGCGAGAAAAGTTAGTTTGAGTGATCATGCCGCAGAATCATCGCCATCTCCCGCTTTGAGTTTAATGACAGGCGCCTGCTAGAAGGATGAAATAGGTGAACAAGCTTCGTCTTCCGACGTATTTCATCAGCCATGGTGGTGGTCCATGGCCCTATATGACCGGTGAATTCCGCAATAGGTTCGATAAGCTCGAGCACTCCCTGATCGAGATGCGCGCCGAACTAGGGAATACGGTTCGGGCGATTCTGGTGGTTTCTGGTCATTGGGAAGAGGAAGGCTTCACTATATCGTCTGGAGCCCGTCCAGGGATGGTCTATGACTACCATGGCTTTCCGGAATATCTCTATCATATCAAATATGATGCACCCGGCGAACCCGAGCTTGCGAAGCGCGTGCAGGCATTGCTGCAAGCGCGCGGGATCGAGGCAGCGCTCGATCCCGCGCGCGGCTTCGACCATGGAACTTTCAGTATATTGAAGCCGCTTTATCCGGAGGAGAGCATTCCGGTCGTTCAGCTTTCTCTGGACGCCGGCTATGATCCGGCATTGCATCTCGAGGTGGGACGCGCGCTGGCGCCGCTGCGTGACGAGGGCGTGCTGATCATCGGAAGCGGTCTCAGCTATCACAATTTGCCGGCGATGCGCGGAAAGGAAGGCTACGAGCCGTCCCGTCAGTTCGACGCCTGGCTCCAACAGACTTTGATCCGCTCATCTCCTTATGAACGCGCAAAGCTCTTGCTCGAATGGGAGCAGGCGCCGTCCGCCCGTGCCGCGCATCCGCGCGAGGATCATCTCATTCCGCTGATGGTGGCTGTCGGTGCCGCAAGGGACGAGCCTGGTGCCGTTACATACCATCAGGCTGACTTTGCTGGCGGGCTCACGGCATCCAGCTTCCGCTTCGGCGATGCTCCCGTGCCGACAACGGCCGATAGCGAGGCAGGATGAGCGGACCGTCCTCGCTCCTTGCGCCGCCAGGATCGGCCGCGACATAGCCGACATGCCTGTGCTCGCAAGTTGCATCGAAGGCGCACTCAAGCTGATGACGACCCGTTGAAGGAAAATTTCGAACTCAAAGCCACGGCCCTTGACGATCTCAACGGCCATTCAGGAGACATGCCATGTTGAATACCACGAAATGGACACCCCATATTCTTGCGATCTTGCGGATCGTGACCGCATTGCTGTTCCTCGAACATGCGACCATGAAATTCTTCCAGTTCCCGGCGGCAATTCCGGGCGTGACCTATCCATTGCCGGGCATCATGCTCGCTGCCGGCGCAATCGAGATCGTCACAGGATTGCTGATGGCTGTCGGGCTCTTCACGCGCATCGCGGCTTTCATCGCCTCGGGCGAAATGGCAGCCGCCTACTGGATGGCGCATGCCCCGCAAGGCTTCTGGCCGGCCCTCAATATGGGCGAGGCGGCCATCATGTTCTGCTTCATCTTCCTGTTCGTTGCCTTTGCCGGTGCCGGTAGCTGGGCTTTGGACAATATCCTTCCGTCGTCAAAGCAGATATCGCTCACGGAAAGCGCATAAGGAAAATGCGCTCTCGTCGCGTGACGAGAGCGCATCCCCGCCGTCATGGAACCACACCGTCATTTCGGCGGTGGATTGGGTAAAGGTGAAGCCGACAGCACCGGCTATTGCAACGCCGCCGCCCATCGGGCCACATGATCGGCGACGGTCGCGACATGCTGCGCGGCCGTAAGGCCGGAGACGGCCTTTCGCGGCTGGAAGTCGTGATCTCCGTCTTCCAGCCATAGAATTTCAATCATCTCGGAGAGTTTGTAACTGGAGACTTCCTCCCGCGAACCGAATAGGTCGCGCGTTCCCTGACAGATAAGGGCGGGCGTCTTCATCCCTTTAAGATGAGCGGTCCGCAGGCTGTCCGGCTTTCCTATCGGGTGGAACGGATATCCGAGACAAAGCAGTCCGGTAATCTTTCCCGCGTCGCGCAGATGATCCGCAATCATGCTCGCGACGCGGCCGCCCAGGGACTTTCCTGCGATTACGACTGTCCCTGCGGCACCGATTTCGTCGATTACGGCTTCGAATTCCTGGCTCAGGAGTTCTGCGCGAGGCGGGGGCGACCGTTTCCCGGAAGACCGCCTTGCTGACATGTAGTCGAACTCGAACCGGACGACGCGCAAACCCTTCTCGGAAAATGCCGCGGCCATCGTTTCCATCCAGGTCGTATCCATGGCGCCACCCGCCCCGTGAGCGAGAACGATCGTGATCTCGGCGTCTTCCGGACCGGCGACGAGGAAGTCGTGAGGCATTCGAATTTCTCCTGGTTCTTGGCGTCATTAGCGGCGGTGCAGAGTAGCCGGTACGTCGAATGGCTGGCTCCCCAACTCGTTTGGGGCAGACTGGCTGCGTCTGCAACCCATTCATCAATTTCTCGGGCGACTGCCGATTTTTTTCGCTTCGGACGGAAGAAAAAGAAAGCTGTTTCTTAAATAACTTAAAATCTATGTTTTTTATAGACTATACAGCTCGATGGTCGGCATAGGGCGCAAACATGGATGAAGCGGCATGTCTTATCTCCTCAGCCTTCTCGACAAGAGCCCGATCGAACAGGGGGTCAGTGCCACAGATGCGCTTGCGGCCACGACGCGCTTGGCTATCCGCGCCGAAGAGCTCGGCTATCATCGCTTCTGGGTCGCCGAGCACCATAATATGGAAAACCTCGCCAGCTCGGCCCCGGAAGTTCTGATTGCCTATCTTCTCGCCAGAACCTCGAAGATCCGTCTTGGCTCCGGCGGCGTCATGCTGCAGCACTACAGCGCCTACAAGGTCGTGGAGGCCTTCAATCTGCTGGCTTCGTTGGCGCCCGGCCGCATCGATCTCGGCGTCGGCAAGGCACCAGGCGGCTTTCCGCTCTCAACCCGCGCATTGCAGCGCGCTTTCGATCCGGAGAAGAAGCCGGACTTTGCCGAGCAGCTCTCCGATATCAACGCCTATCTCGCCGCCGATCCCAATTCAGAGGGAGCGCAGGCGAGACCGTTCCCGCCGCGCTCGCCTGAACGCTTCCTTCTCGGCGCCAGCGTCGAGAGCGCGAAGCTTGCGGCAGAGAAGGGTTGGACGCTGGTGTTCGCCGGCCATCTGAACGGCGATCCGGAAAATCTTCGGAAGACCTTCGAAGCCTATGAGCATACGACGGGCGGTAAGGTGCCGATCCTGGCGCTCGCAGCCTTCGCGGCCGAAAGCGAGGCGTATGCCCGCGAACGCGTCGGACAGCTGCGCATCGTCAAGCTCTTCCTGCCCAGCGGCCAGAGCGTCAACGTCGGCACCCAGGAGCAGGCGGCTGAATTCGCGCGGCAGGCAGGCTTCTCCGACTTTAGGACCGAAGAGAAGGCGCCAAGCGTGCTGCATGGCACGGCGGCGCAGATCCGCGACGAGCTTGACGCGCTCCATCGCCGCTACGGCGTTGAGGAATTCGTGCTCGATACGCCAGCACTGACCGCGGCCGAACGGCTCAATTCCATAGAATTGCTCGCCAAAGAACGCCTTTCCCTCGTTGCCTGAACGCCTATTCCAGGAGGATCATCATGGCTCAAAAACACGTCACTTTCGGTATCATGCTGCAAGGTCCCGGCGGCCACATGAATGCCTGGAAGCATCCGAGCGTGCCTGCCGATGCCAGCACCAATCTCAACTTTTTCGTCGAGACGGCCCGCAAAGCTGAGGAGGCAGGGATTGCCTTCGCTTTTGTTGCCGATGGCCTCTATATCAACGAGCAATCGATCCCGCATTTCCTCAATCGCTTCGAGCCGCTGACGATCCTGTCCGCGCTTGCCGCCTTCACGACCAAGCTTGGCCTCGTGGGCACGGTTTCGACATCCTATAGCGATCCCTTCACCATCGCCCGGCAATTCGCCTCGCTCGATCTCATCAGCGGCGGTCGCGCCGGCTGGAACGCGGTGACCTCACCGCTCGAAGGTTCCGGCCGCAACTACAGCCGCGAGCACCCCGAGCATGAGCTGCGCTATGAGATCGCCGACGAATATCTCGATGCCACCAAGGGCCTGTGGGACTCTTGGGATGACGATGCCTTCGTGCGCAACCGCGAGACCGGCGTCTATGCCGATAAATCGAAGCTGCATCGCTTAAACCACAAGGGGCGATTTTTCCGCATCGAAGGCCCCCTCAATATCGGCCGCTCCAAGCAGGGGCAGCCCGTGGTGTTCCAGGCCGGCGCCTCCGATTCCGGCATCCGGCTTGCCGGCAAGCACGCCGATGCCGTCTTCACCAATGGCGGACCACTGGAAGATGCGAAAACCTTCTACAAGCAGGTGAAGCAGAGCGCGATCGCGCATGGCCGCTGTGCTACCGACGTCGGCATTTTTCCCGGCATCGGTCCGATCGTCGGCGCGACTGAGGAAGAAGCGGAGGCCAAGTACCAGGCGATCCGCAATCTCGTCACCATAGAGGAGGCGCTCGCCTATCTCGGCCGCTTCTTTGATCATCATGATTTCAGCGTCTATCCGCTCGATGAGCCTTTTCCGAATCTCGGCGAGATCGGCCGCAACAATTTCCGCGCTACCACCGACAGGATCAAGAAGACGGCGCGGGAGAAGGGGCTCACCTTACGCGAGGTGGCGCTCGACGCGGCAACGCCACGAACCTCCTTCATCGGCACGGCCGGGCACATTGCCAATGAGATCATCCGCTGGGTGGACGGAGAGGCCGCGGACGGCTTTATCCTCGGCTTCCCGGTGATCGGCGAAGGTTTCGACGATTTCTCCAAGCATGTCCTGCCGGTCCTGACCGAGCGCGGCTACTTCGATCCGGTGCTGAAGGGCGAGACGCTGCGTGATCACCTCGGCCTGCCATTCCGTGAAAGCCGTTATACGGCCAAGCAAGAAGGCATCGAACCCGCAAAGGCCGTCGGCGCCTGAGCCCGGACGATCTCCATGAACGCCATAATCAAGCCCGCTTCGGTCGCCGATCAAATCGAGATAGCGATTGCCGATTACCTCAGCGAGATCATCGCGCTCAGGCATGACCTGCATCGATATCCCGAACTCGCCTTTCAGGAGCACCGCACGTCCAAGAAGGTTGCCTCGTTGCTTGCCGAGTGGGGCTACGATGTTGTCTCCGGCATAGCTGGCACCGGCGTCGTCGCAACCCTCAAGCGGGGCGATGGGCAGCGTAGCCTGGGCATCCGTGCCGATATGGACGCGCTGCCCATTGAGGAGGTAACCGGGCTTGACTATGCCAGCAGCAATCCCGGCGTCATGCATGCCTGTGGCCACGATGGGCATACGTCGATCCTCCTGGCGGCCGCCCGCTATCTTGCCGAAAGCGGCAGATTCAGCGGCACACTGCGGCTGATCTTCCAGCCGGCCGAGGAAATCGGCGCCGGTGCGCGCAAAATGCTGTCGGATGGGCTTTTCGATCGGTTTCCGGTCGATGCGGTCTTCGGGCTGCACAATTGGCCCGGTGTTCCAACGGGTCAGTTCGGCTTCGTTGCCGGCCCGGCGATGGCCTCTGTCGATCAGGCCGTCATCAAGATCGTCGGAAAGGGCGGTCATGGTGCCGAGCCGCATCGGGCCGTCGATCCCGTGCTGGCGTCTGCCTCCTTCATCACGGCGCTTCAAAGCGTTGTTTCCCGGAATATCGACCCACAGGACATGGCGGTCGCGACGGTTGGCTCCATTCATGCGGGCTCGGCGTCCAACGTCATTCCGGAAAGCGTCGAGATGAAGCTGACTATGCGCGCCTTCAGCGAACAGGTGCGCACGAGGCTGCAGGAGCGGATTCCCGCCCTCGCGCGTGCGCAGGCAGAAAGCTTCGGGGCGGTTGCCGAAGTGAATTATCGCCTGGGCTTTCCGGCGCTCGTCAACCATGCCGATGAAACCGCCTTCGCTCGCAATGTTGCCTTGACGGCGCTCGGGACCGCCGCGGTGGAAACGGATTTCCGGCCGCGGACGGCAAGTGAAGATTTCGCCTTCCTGCTGAAAGCCAAGCCCGGGAGCTATCTCTTCGTCGGCAATGGCGACAGCGCGCCCCTGCACAGCGCCCAGTACGATTTCAACGACGCGATCATCGCGCCCGCGGCCCGCTACTGGGTGCGGCTCGCCGAAACCTTCCTCGCGAATGACAACAGGTGACCGACATGAGCGATACATTTCTCTATACGACCCCGCGCGATCCCCGCGCAAAGCCGCTGATCGACGAGCTGATCCATGAATATGACAGCCGCTACGGCAACTATTTCAATGCCGAAGGGGCGGCTGCCGAACTCAATCGCTATCCGCCGGAGGCCTTCACGCCGCCGCATGGCAATTTCCTGCTTCTGTTGCGAGGCGGGGAGACGATCGGCGGCGGCGCTTTCAAGCACTATGACGACCATACCGCCGAATTCAAACGGATATGGACACGGCATGATCTGCGCCGTCAGGGACTGGCGCGCACATTGCTGGTCGAGCTGGAAGCCCAGGCGGCGCGGCAGGGATATCGCCGCATCTATCTGACGACCGGCTTCCGCCAGCCAGAGGCCGTCGGTCTTTACCTCAACAACGGCTACACGGCGCTCTTCGATACCTCAGTCGATCCGGAAGTCTACAAGAGCCTGCCTTTCGAGAAGAATATCAGCCACTTGGCATTGTCCTATGTCGCCGAAGCTTCCGGCTCGCAGCAACGTTTGGCCGCTGCCGGACGATAGTGTCGGCCTGGATCAATCACAATCACAAGGGGTAAGCATCATGGCGCTGACGACGGATTTTGCAGGTGTCGATCGAGGCACTGGAGCCGCCGAGACGAAAACTGATTATTCGCGTTATCGCATCGTGCCTGCCAGGCATTCCGGTCGTATTGCCGGCACGATCTTTGCTGCTCTCGTCATTGCGGTCGTCCTCTATTCGACCTTCACCAATCCGCGCTGGGGTTGGGGTGTCTTTGCCCAATGGTTCTTTGCCGAGCCCGTGCTCGTGGGACTCGGCAGGACCCTGCTTCTGACGGCGCTCGCGGCGGTTTCCGGCTCCATTCTCGGGACCGCGCTGGCACTGGCGCGCGTGTCGAAGTCGCCGCTGCTTGCAAGCCTCTCATGGGGTTATATTTGGCTGCTGCGTTCTATCCCGATGATCGTGCTGCTCTTGGTTCTCAACAATCTCGGCTATCTCTATGAAACCATTCGCATCGGGATTCCCTTCACCGACAAGATATTGGTCGATTATCCGACCACTCAGCTGCTGACGCCGTTTGCCGCAGCCTTTCTCGGATTGACGCTGAACCAGTCGGCCTTCTTTGCCGAAATCGTGCGCGGCGGCATCCTGTCGGTCGATCAGGGGCAGCTGGAAGCGGCCGCTGCTCTCGGTCTGCCGCGCCGCCGTCAGGCCTTCCGGATTGTCCTGCCTCAGGCGATGCGCTCCATCCTCCCGACCGGCTTCAACGAGATCATCGGCCTCGCCAAGAGCACGTCCATGGTCTACGTGCTGGCCTTACCGGAGCTCTTCTACACGGTACAGGTCGTATATCGCCGGAATCTGGAAGTCATTCCGCTCTTGATGGTGGCAACCGTCTGGTATCTGGTCATCATGACGGTGCTGTCGATCGCCCAACACTATATCGAGCGCTATTTCTCCAAGGGCGCATTGCGCAATCCGGCGCCCTTGCCCTTCCCGTCTTATTTTCAGCGCTTCCGGCGACCGTTGTCTGCGTCATTGACCAACGCAAATGGTGTGGCGTCCGGAAACCAAGGACACGTTGCCGACTGGCGGGCCAAGGGCGGGGCCGTGCGCATCCACGGCATTTCGAAGAGCTTCGGAACGCTAAAGGTTCTCGACGATGTCGAACTCAACCTGCCGGCCGGCAGCGTGACGGCCATCATCGGCCCCTCGGGTTCCGGAAAATCGACCCTGCTGCGCGCCATCAATCATCTCGAGCGCGTCGACAGCGGCTTCATCTCCGTAGATGGCGAACTCGTCGGCTACACGCAGAAGGGCGACGTGCTCTATGAGCTCAAGGAGAAGGACATTCTGAAGCGCCGGACCGACATCGGCATGGTATTCCAGAACTTCAACTTGTTCCCGCATCTCACTGTTTTGGAAAACATTATCGAGGCGCCGATACAGGTGCGGGGATTGAGCCGCGACGAAGCTGTGGCATTTGCCAGGGAATTGCTTACCCGTGTCGGTCTCAGCGACAAAATCGATGCCTATCCCCGCCGGCTCTCCGGCGGCCAGCAGCAGCGTGTTGCCATCGCCCGCGCCTTGGCACTCCGGCCGAAGGTCCTTCTCTTCGACGAGCCGACGTCGGCACTCGATCCTGAACTCGTGGGCGAAGTGCTCGGTGTGATCAAGGAGCTTGCGCGTACCGGCACGACGCTCGTCATTGTCACCCACGAGATCGGCTTCGCCCGCGAGGTCGCCGATAGCATCGTCTTCATGGAGGGCGGCCACGTGATCGAAGCCGGCTCACCAACCCAGATTCTTAACGATGCGAGACATCCGCGCACGCGCGCTTTCCTCGCCAAGGTTCTCTAGCAGTCGCAGGCAAGCATTCGACGCTCTGACGCAGCAGGCGTGCGGACCATTATAGCAGCATAAACAGCTTATAATTGAAATGGAGAAGGGAAATGACATTCATTGAGAGAGCAAAATATATCGTTGCCGGCGTCCTGACGGCGGTAGCAATAACTGGGACGCCGACGATTGCGGCCGAAAAGTTCAACCTGAGCCCGGATACATCCAATCGCATCCGCGCCGAGAAGGACGAGGCAGCGATCAAGGCGATTGCGCCGGGCTTCAAGTTCGTCAATCCCGGCAAGTTCACGGTCGCGATCAACCCGTGGGATCCGCCGATTGCTACCTATGCGACCGACGCGAAGACGGTCGTCGGCACCGATCCCGATTTCGCGCAGTTGCTCGCCGACTCCCTCGGCCTGCAGCTTGACCTGGTGCCGGTCGCCTGGGAGGACTGGCCGCTCGGCGTCTCCTCAGGAAAGTATGACGCTGTCATTTCCAACGTGACGGTCACGGAAGAGCGCAAGCTGAAGTTCGATTTCTCCACCTATCGCAGGGACGTGCTCGGCTTCTACGTGAAGGCCGACAGCAAGATCACCTCGATCAAGGAGCCAAAGGATGTCGCGGGCCTGAAGGTCATTACCGGGGCCGGCACCAATCAGGAGAAGATCATTCTCGAATGGGACCGGCAGAATGTGGCAGCCGGCCTGAAACCGATCGAGGTCCAATATTACGACGATCGCGCAGCCGCCGATCTTGCCTTGCAGTCCGGTCGCGCAGATGTCGAATTTAATCCGAATGCGACACAGGCCTATAAGGCCGCCATCAACGGCACGAGGAAGCTCGTCGGCACAGTCTCGGGCGGTTGGCCGCTGACGGCTGAAATCGCCGTGACGACGAAAAAGGGCGCTGGTCTTGCCGACGCCGTCACCCTCGCACTCAACGATCTGATCAAGAACGGCAAATATGGTGAAGTGCTGAAGCGCTGGAGCCTGACAGCCGAAGCGGTCGATCAATCCAAGACCAACCCTGCGGGCCTGCCGAAGAGCGGTTCGTAATGTTGGTCGGGCGGACCGGCGTCAGTGGGGCTCACGTCGGTCCGCTCCCATCCATCTCAAATGGAGAAACAGGTTCCGTGTCTATCCGCATTAACTTCAAAACTATGCTGGCAGCCGCAGTGGCGCTTACCTTGACCGGCCTTGCTCCGGCAATGGCAGCTGAAGATTTCGATCTGAGCCCGGAACAGCCGGGACGTCTTCACGCGGCGAAAAACGAAGCGGCGATTGCCGCAATCCCAAAGGATTTCAAGTTCGTTACGCCAGGCACATTCACCGTGGCAGTCGCGCCCGGCGGTCCTCCGCTTGCGACCTATGCGACGGACGCCAAGACGGTCGTCGGCGCAGATCCAGATTATGCCAATGCCGTTGCCGATGCGCTCGGCCTTAAGCTCGAGCTTGTCCCGGTCGCCTGGATCGACTGGCCGCTCGGGCTGACCTCGGGCAAATATGATGCCGTGATCTCCAATGTCGGCGTTACCGAGCAGCGCAAAGAGAAGTTCGATTTCTCCACCTATCGCCAGGGCCTGCACGGTTTCTTCGTCAAGAACGACAGCAAGATCGGGTCGATCAAGGAGCCGAAGGACGCGGCTGGTCTTCGCGTCATCGTCGGCGCCGGTACCAACCAGGAGCGCATCCTGCTGAAATGGAGTAGCGAGGATGTCAAGGCCGGCCTGAAGCCAATTGAGCTGCAATATTATGATGACGATGCGGCCAGCCTTCTGGCTCTGCGGTCCAATCGCGCCGACGTCATCGTGCAGCCGCATGCCCAGCTTGTCTACATCGCTGCCCGCGACAAGGACATCAAGCGCGTGGGTACGCTGAGCGCCGGTTGGCCGGATCGCTCCGATGTCGCGATCACCACGCGCAAGGGCAGCGGTCTCGCGGCGGCGCTGACGCTTGCGACAAACGGACTGATCAGGGATGGCACCTACGCCAAGATCCTCGACCATTGGCACCTTGCGGAAGAAGCGCTGCCGAAGTCGGAAACCAATCCGCCAGGCCTACCGAAATTTTGAGGAGACAGTCGCATGAGCCGCCAAGCCCCATCGATCAGCCATATCGGCTTCCTCACACCAGGCAACTATCCGGATGAAGATCCGCTCGCCGGCCTGGAGCAAACCCTGCAACTGCTCGAATATGGCGAAGAGAGGGGTTTCAACAGCGCCTGGGTCCGCCAGCGACATTTGGAGCCGGGCATTTCCTCGGCGAGCGCCTTTCTCGCTGCCGCGACGCAGCGCACGCGCAGCATCGAGCTCGGCACCGCCGTCATCCCCATCGGCTATGAAAGCCCGTATCGGCTTGCCGAGGATCTGGCGACCGCGGACGTGCTGTCGCGCGGGCGCTTGAATATCGGCTTGAGCGCTGGACGTCCGTTGCATGCCGACCTCATTGGTCCGCTCGCCTTCGACGGCGATTGGGAGAGTTACGATTTCTCCCATCAAAGGGTGCTGCGTTTCGCCGAAAATCTGAAGGGAACGTATGTCGGCAATCACGATACGCTCATCAAGACGCCGTTCGGTCCGCAGCGTCCTCGTCTGCAGCCCTATGCGAAGGGGCTGATCGATCGCCTCTGGTATGGCGGCGGCTCGCTGCGGTCTGCCGAATGGGCTGGACGCAATGGTTTCAATCTGCTGATCGGCAATGTCACGACGGGCGAGCACACCGATGATTTCTTCGTTGCGCAGTCACGGCAGCTGGAAACCTATCGCGCGTCCGGCGGCGATACCAGGCGCGTGGCGCTCGGCCGGGTCATCGTGCCTTTCGACAGCGCCGATGCGATCACCCGCAAGCGCTATACCGACTATGCCGCCGGCCGCCATGAGCGCACGCTGTCACCTCAGGGCGAGCGCCGTACATTGTTCGCGCGCGATCTTGTCGGCTCGTCCGACGAGATCCTCGAACGTTTGCGCAGCGATCCGATTCTGTCCCATGTCAGCGAATTCCGGCTCGAGCTGCCTTATGAGTTTCATGACGAGGAATATCGGCAGATCATCCACGACTTCGTGACATCGATTGCTCCGGAGCTTGGCTGGAAAGAGGCGACAGTCCTTCAGCGTTCGGCTTCCTGACGGTAGCACACCGACAGACCGGATCGGCGAGTGCAGATCCGGCCAATATGATGTCGATATCGGGAGAAGCGGCGTCCGACTGCCAATCAGCGGTCGTAGATGTTTCAAGTCGCTAGCTGGTGAGGCCGGACGGCGAGCAGGCGCAGGGCATTCATGGTGACCAGCACCGTGGCGCCGGTATCGGCGAGGATCGCCGGCCAGAGCCCGGTGATACCGATGATCGTCGTGACCAGGAACACACCCTTCAGGCCGAGAGCGATGCTGATGTTCTGGCCGATGTTGCTCATCGTGCGCTTGGAGAGTTCGATCATCTCGATGACATCTCCGACGCGGCCGTGCAGCACGGCGGCATCCGCCGTTTCCAGCGCGACATCCGTGCCTCCGCCCATGGCAATCCCGACGTCGGCGGCGGCCAGGGCCGGTGCGTCATTGATGCCGTCGCCGACCTTGGCGACACGAAAACCCTGCCGCCTCAGCTCGCCAACGATCCGCTGCTTGTCTTCGGGCAGCAATTGCGCCCTGACCTCGATGCCGAGCGTCGTGCCGATTGCCTGCGCCGTGCGCTGATTGTCGCCCGTCAGCATGACCGTCTTGATGCCAGCCTGGGTAAGCGCCTTGAGGCCGGCGGCCGTATCGGCTCGCGGTTCGTCGCGCATGGCCAGCAGTCCTGCAGCCACCCCCTTGGCAACGACAATCGAGACAGTCTTTCCTTCGTCATTGAGGGCAGTGATCCGGGCTGACTGTTCGGCCGTCAGCGAGATCCTGTCAGCGGCTGCCTGCGGCGACCCGAGGAACACGTCGATACCCTCGACGGTGCCGCTCACACCCTTGCCGCTGATCGCTTTTGCATCGATGACCTGAGGGATATCCGTTCCGGCTGCTGCGGCCCGGTCGAGGATCGCGCGGGCAAGCGGATGGCTGGATCCGGTTTCGAGCGCTGCCGCCAATCGCAGTACCTCCGTATCGCTGACGCCGAGGGCGACGATATCGGTGACCTTGGGCTTGCCTTCGGTCAAAGTGCCGGTCTTGTCGAACGCGACGGCGGTGATCTTGCCGATATTCTCAAGCACGGCGCCGCCCTTCAGCAGCAGGCCGCGCCGTGCGCCGGAGGAAAGCGAGGCTGCGATTGCCGCAGGTGTCGAAATGACGAGAGCGCAAGGGCAGCCGATCAGGAGTATGGCGAGGCCCTTGTAGACCCACTCGCTCCACGCGCCGCCCCAAAATAGCGGAGGGGTGATTGCCACGAGGGCGCCGACAGCGACCACACCGGGCGTGTAATACCGGGAGAAGCGATCAATGAAACGCTCGGTCGGAGCCTTCGATTCCTGCGCTTCCTCGACCAGCCTGACGACCCGGGCGATGGTATTGTCGGATGCCGCAGCCGTCACGCGGACCCGCAGCACGGCATCGCCGTTGACCGTGCCGGCGAAGACGACCGCATCGACACCCTTGCGAACGGGCGTGCTTTCGCCGGTGACCGGCGCTTCGTCGATGGCGCTTTGGCCGGAGAGAATGACACCATCGGCGGGAATGCGGTCACCGGGACGAACCAGGATGACGGCGCCGACGGCGAGGCTTTCGGCCTGCACTTCGAGTGTCTTGCCATTTTCCTCGACGAGGGCGGTCTTGGGCACCAGATCCGTCAGGGATTGAATGCTGGCGCGCGCCTTGCCGGCGGCAACACCCTCCAGCAATTCGCCGATCAGAAACAGGAAGACGACGGCCGCTGCCTCCTCGCCGGCGCCGATGACGACGGCGCCGACGGCTGCGATCGTCATCAGCATCTCGATCGAGAACGGTGTTCCGGCCCTTGCGGCCATGAAGGCACGCCGGGCGATCGGCAACAGGCCCACAAGCATGGCGGCGGTAAAGATCCAGTCGTCCAGGGCGGGAACGAGCTGGCCGATAGCCCAGGCCGCGGCCACAGCAATGCCCGTGACGATGGTCAGGCGGCCCTTGGCCGATTTCCACCATGGTCCCGAAGCAGGTCCGTGATCGTGCCCATGAAGGTCGGCAACAGCCGCATCGCGCGCCTCGGGGGCGTGGCTATGCCCGGCATGGTCATGCCGATGGCCGGCGGCTCCATGATCATGGCCGCTGTGCCCGGCATGGTCGTGAGCATCGGACTTATGGTCATGTCCGCAGCCGCAGGCATGATCGTCCTTTTCGACCTTCGGCAAGGGGGCGTTGCTTTGCGGCAGCGGGAAAAGCTTATAGCCCAGCCCCGTGACTCGCTTGGCTATGTTTGGCAGAAGATCGGGATCGGCGTGATGCTTGACCGTCATGGTGCCGGCGGTGACCGAGACGGAAACATCCTCGACGCCTTGCAGGCGGCGCACGGCTGTGTCGATTTTCGCGGCGCAGGAAGCGCAATCCATGCCTTCGACGCGGTAGCGGCTCTGTTGTGTTGTCGACGTCATCTTCTGGTTCCGGATTAACTCTGGGAACCATTGCTACATCCTCTAGCCACTAGAGGGACAAGAGCGGTTTTGCGGATTTTTAACAGGTGTGCCCCGCCGGCGTTGACCGTCGGCGAGTGCTGGCGCGAAGGGATTTCCGGATCTACAGCTTCAGAAGAACCTTGCCGGCCTTGCCAGGCGCCAGCGAGGATTTTACCGCTTGCGCAATCTCGGTGATGTCATAGGCCGCTTCCACCGGCAGCTTGACCTCGCCTGAGGCGACCCGCGCGATCAGTTCGCTGATCAGCCGCCGTCGCTCATCCGCAGACATGGCGGCGCTGACCTTGATACCCCAGAAGCCTTTGATCGTCAGCTGCTTGAATATGACCGCCCTTGACGCGATCTGCATCGGCTTGCCGGCGGCGGTGCCGAAGGAAACCAAGAGACCATTTTCGCTCAAAAGGTCGGCAAGATCGTTACTCGCAACACCGCCGACGGAGTCGACGGCCGCGCGGATCGGCGCGTCGCCGACCATGGCACGGACCTTCGACTTCCAATCAGAAGACGCGGTCGAGACGGCATTCCCTATGCCGAATGCGGACAGCTCATCGATGCCGCCATCGCGCCGGACGAGATTGATCATGTGGATGCCGCGGCTGCGCGCCAGCATGGCCAGCGTCTTGCCGACCGCGCCGTTGGCCGCGTTCTGGACGATCCAGTCGCCTCTTTCGACACGCAGCGATTCCAGAAGCGCAATGGCGCTGAATGGCATGGCGATGAGCTGGGCGGCGGCTTCGTCGCTAATGACATCCGGAACGGGAACGAGGCTGGCGGCCGGCGCCGTGAATTGCTCGGCCCATGTGCCGTGCACGCCGGCCGCAACGACGCGCTTGCCGATCAACGTCTTGTCGACGTCAGATCCCACTGCATCGACGACGCCTACGGCCTCGCTGCCGCCGATGGCCGGCAGCAGCGGCTTGTAGCCATAGGCTCCGCGCACTGTCCAAAGATCGTGATTGTGGATGGGAGAGAGAATCGTGCGAATGCGCACATCTGTTGCGGCGGGCTCTGGCAGCGGCATGTCGGCCAGATAAAGGACGTCAGCCGGATCGCCGAAGACATCGTGGATGGCACTACGCATTTTATCTTCCTTATCTGTTGACTTGCTGGTCCGGACTGGATCAGAGGCTGCCGGGCGCGGAAAGCACTTGTTCCGTGGCGAGCATCGCCTGGTCGAGCGGTGTCCTGTCTCTTCCAAGCTTGGCCAGGATCGCTGCCCCGAGCCACAGGCTATAGAGCGAACGAGCCGTCTTCTCCGGGATACAGGATGGTGAAATGGAACCGTCCTCGCGCCCCTCGGTTATTGTTTTGGAGAGGCGGCGAAGGAGATCCTCGACGCCACCGAGCAGGATCACGCGCATGTTGTCCGAGAGATCGGAGATTTCAGCGGCAAGCTTCACGACCAGGCACCGGTCCGCGAGACTGGCCGTGTTGCCATCGGAGAGCCAGGCGTCCCAATAGTGCATCAGTCGTTGGCGGCCATTGCCCTTCCAGCCGAAAAGCGCATCGAGGCGCTCCGCATAGTCGGCGCAATATTGTTTCAGCAAGGCGCAGCCGAAAGCCTCTTTGGATGCAAAATAGTAATAGAACGAACCTTTCGGCACGGCGCTCTGTTCAAGCAGTTCCTTGAGGCCGACACCTCCGAAACCCTTGCGCAGCACCAATTCCCGCCCGATTGCGAGAATATGGCTCCGAGTCAGCTCTGATTTCTTTTTTGTCACCATGGGCGGTGCGTAACAAATAATCGACCGGTCGTCTATAAACTCGATGTTGTTCGCTCTCAGATCAGCGCGAGTGCTGCAAGCGAGAGGATCAAAGCCGGGAGCATGACGACGGCGCCGATTTTCAGGAAGGCCAGCGCACCTATGTGGAGGCCTTCGCGCCTAAGCGCAGCAAGCCAAAGGATGGTGGCGAGCGAACCGGTAACCGACAGGTTGGGACCGAGATCGACGCCGATCAGCACCGCGCCAGCAATGGAATCAGGAACATGGGCTGCCTGCACCGCGCTGCCGGCGAAAAGGCCGGCCGGCAGATTGTTGACGAGGTTGGAGAGGATTGCGACCGAAAGCCCCGCCGCCCCGACTGCCTGCGTCTGCGATTGTGTCGCGAGCGATGCAAGCTTGTCGGACAGGAGAGCGGTCAGGCCGGTATGATTGACCGCCTCGACGATTACGAAGAGGCCTGCAACCAGAGGTAATACGCTCCAGCTTATCTCGGCTATCGTTTCCACCGGATTTTGCCGTGTGAGCGCGAGAACGATGATAGTTGTGACGACGCCTGCGGCAAATGTCGGGATGCCCAGGTCGAGATTCATGGCCGAGGCGCCGATCAGAATGACAGCGGTGACCACAAGCCCCCATCCGGCCAGGCGGGCGCTGTGCGAAAGGGCCGGCTCCTCCACATCGCGTGCGATGGTATCTTCTTTCAGTGCTCGTCTCTGTACCCAGTAAAGGCAGGCGAACGTCGTGATGATCGAGACGATCGACGGCATGAGGAAAGTCTGCATCCAGCGCGTGAGCGGCGGCATATCGCCGCCGGCGAAGATGACGAGATTCGCGGGATTGGAGATCGGCAGCACGAAGCTTGCGGCATTGGCGATGAAGGCGCAGACCAGAAGGTAAGGCAGGGGGTCTTTCACCCGCGCCGCTCGGCATGCCGCATAGACGGCCGGTGTAAGCACCACGGCGGTCGCATCGTTGGACAGGAAGACCGTCACGATCACGCCGACGATATAGACGAGCAGGAACAGCCGGCGAGGCGAGCCCTTGGCATGCGAAGTGGCGATCGCCGCCACCCAGTCGAACAGGCCTTCACGCCTGGCAAGTTCCGACAGAAGCATCATGCCGATCAGGAACAGATAGACGTCGAAACCCTTGGATATGCCTGCCCACACGTCGGCGGGGCCGATGAGACGCAAGGCTAGGAGAAGTGCCGCACCGACAACTGCCCAGATCGCTTCCGGCCAGCGGAACGGGCGCGCGACGACGCCGAAGGCGGTCAGGCCGGCAATGCTCCAGGTAATCGCGGATTCCGTCATTCGGCTCGTCTCGGATTTGAGATGGGAGCGGATATGTAGCACCGTGACGTTGCAGCGCAACCGGATATCAGGATGCTGCCAGACAAAATCCTGCGGGGAGCGTCGACATAAGACGGCATTACGCCTTTTTCGCCTTGCTCTCCACCGTTGTTTTATCATGCGATTTGTTGGCCCGCTCGACGAGTACGGAACATTCGGCATGGCGGATGACGTATTCGACGGTCGAGCCGAATATCCGGTCGAGAATATCGGAAACATGCGTCGCAAGGACGATCAGGTCGGCATTCTTCTCCTTGGCGACGGTCAGCAGCGTTTTCGACGCCGTACCTGTGCGCACCTCGATGGAGGCGATGATGCCGAGGCGCCTGCACAAGCCATCGAGCTTGTCTTCCGCTTCCTTGATGACGGATACCGCCCAATCGTCCGGGCCTTCGTGTCCCGAGGCAAGCCGTTCGATGACATGGACAATGATCAGTTCCCCGCCTGGCGACAAAAGGGCGCTGGAGGTACGCAGCAGGCGTTCGGCGCGCTCGCGTGATCCCAACCCTATCGCGCAAATGATTTTGTCGTACATCGCATTCTCCCAAACGTCCCGGCCCGCTGCCGCTATCAACTTCGTGTACAATTTCTCCGGTTAAACTTGTCCGGAGAAGTAAGCGGGCGCTCAGCACATCGACAATGGCGGCAGCCGTCAAGCCTTACCGTCGAAATGAGGCTGATCAATCAGATCTGTTCGTCTCCGGCGTCGGTCGCGCCCAGCTGGCCATACGCGGGTTTTCATGCAGTCAATCTCCAAGGTTTCGTTCGGCATCGGCGTTGCTGTCAGCGATGCGTTCATAGGCCGCGAAGCTTTGAAGGGGCATTGGATTTCATGGCGCATGCGTTGCGGGAGCCGCCGGAAATGGCCGCCTTCTTCTTAATGTTGCGCTTGAATATCGCCGTTGACGGGACGAAGCGCGAACTCCGATAGGATGCTGTTTTTCATGATTTGCCGAGGACTCCACTGCGTCACTCTGGCAAGTGGACTCATCGTCTCCATTCATTGTAATTATATTGTATGCATGCAATATCATTATTGATTGCATATTCCCGGAAGGCCGATTCAGGAGTGATGCCGCCATGGAAACCGTATATCCCCCGCTGAGCCCGTTGCAGACCGGCCTTCGTTGCCGTTGTCCGCGTTGCGGGCAGGGACGTCTGTTCGATGGATTCCTGACGCTGCGCAAGCAATGCGAAGCCTGCGGCCTCGACTATTCCTTTGCGGATCCTGCCGATGGACCGGCGTTCTTCGTCATTTGCTTTGCCTGTATTCCAAGCGTTCTGCTCGGCGTCTGGCTGGAGGTGGCTTTCTCCGCTCCGGTCTGGGTCCAGTTCCTCGTGACCGGCCCCTTTATGCTGGCGACCTGCATCCCACCTCTACGCCCCCTGAAGGGTTGGTTGGTTGCGAGCCAATATTTCTACAAGGCCGAGGAAGGCAAGCTCGCCCGCCTGCCGGCAACCGAGACGCCGCACTCAGCGAGTTAAATTCTGTGGGCTTCATCTCGAATTGATGACTGCTACGGCGAGATGGATGAGGGCACCACTATGCCATGTGGACGGCATGGTTACGATCGAAGGTATATTCGACGATGGTTTGATCAAAAGATGAAGCGGCTGGAGCAGCAGTTTTGAGGTGGTGCTCCTCACGATAAATAGCGTCGATTAGCCTGGAGATATCCGAAATGTGGGATTGGTTCCCTATCGTCTTCATCCTGTTCAAGGTTCTCGTGTTAGGCACGGGCATGTTCTTCGCCATCAAGTGGCATCACGATCAAGGGAAGCAGAAATAACGAAACCAGCGGAGCGCAAGCGCCCGCCGAACGCACCCTTGACGCCTGAGATTAAAGCGAAATTCTTGGCGCTCGATGCCGGATATCAACCCTTCGGCATCGCAGCGCCTATGCCGCACTGCACATTTCGCCAAATAAATCACCCTTCGTGTCAAAAAAGTATCAGTCGAGCGTACAAGGCGTAGTAGCGGCAGGCGCTTATGAGGGGTAGGTTTACCACCTAGAAGACGCGATGGCCTCTGGGAGGAGGCGCCGTAACCGTAAAAAGCGCGGACGGACGAAAGGAGGCCTGTGCCGATGAATCCCGATTTGGAAGTGGTCGCGATCGGCAGCGGAGAATCCTTCAAGGCCTGGGAGCATGGCTATCCCTACCGCACGGTTCGCTGGCATTTTCATCCCGAATACGAAATCCACCATGTCGTCGCGACGACGGGGCAGTATTTCATCGGTGACTTCATCGGCGAGTTCGAGCCGGGCAATCTGGTGCTGACGGGGCCAAACCTGCCGCATAATTGGGTGAGCGACGTACCCGTTGGCGTCACTCTGCCGCTGCGCTGCCGCGTCTTGCAGTTTTCCGAATCCTTCTTTGCCGATGCCAGCAAGGTCTTCCCGGAATTGTCGGCTTGCGCCGGCATCCTGGAGACGAGCCGCCGTGGCGCGCTCTTCACGCCGGAGACTGCGGCCATTGTCGGACCCATCCTCGGCGAATTGGTTCAAGCGACCGGCATTCGCCGTATCGAACTCTTCATGAATATTCTCGACGCGATGAGCAGCGCTCAAGGCACGCGCACACTCGCGAGCGCCGGCTATCAGCCGGACCCATCGGGCTTCATGTCCGCCGGGGTCAACCAGGCGCTGGCCTATATCAACACGCACCTGACCGAACCGTTCAGCGAATGCGATCTTGCCGAATTGACCGGCCAAAGCCCCAGCGCCTTTTCGCGCAGCTTCCGCCGCCATACGGGCATGGCGCTGGTGCAATATGTCAATCGGCTGCGCGTCAACTTCGCCTGCCATCTGCTGATGAGCAAGGCTGAGATGACGATCACCGACATCTGCTTTGCGGCAGGCTTCAACAATATCTCGAACTTCAATCGGCGTTTTCTGGATCAGAAGGGCATGGCGCCCTCCCGGTTCAGATCGCTCCTGGCACAGCACGCACGCGCGGTGGAGGCCGCCTAGCAAAAGGGAGGACAAGGAGGAGAGATAAAATTCAGGGCAAGCGAACGGGCAGGCACCTTTGCCGTCTGAAGGAGAAGGCTTGTCCAAAATTTACCGCCACATCGGCCGGATGGCCGCCGTTGGTGGGCACCAAACAAGAGCATCGCGTGCGGACAGCCGTGATGATCGAGGGAAACCATTACCATTTGAAACGGAGAAATTCCAATGCACCATTTCGCACTGAAAATCGCAGGCGCAGCCGCGCTTGGCGTCGGTCTTCTGGCCGGCACATCCGCCTTCGCACAGTCGGCCAAGGTGACGGACGCGACTGTCGCCTTTCTCATGCCCGACCAGAGCTCTACGCGCTATGAAGAGCACGATTTCCCCGGTTTCCAGGCCGAGATGAAGAAACTCTGCGCCGGCTGCAAGGTCATCTACCAGAATGCCAATGGTGACGCTTCGCGTCAGCAGCAGCAGTTCAATTCGGCTATCTCGCAGGGTGCGAAGGCGATCGTGCTCGACCCGGTGGACTCAACGGCCGCTGCTTCGCTGGTCAAGCTGGCGCAAAGCCAGGGCGTGAAAGTTATCGCCTATGACCGTCCGATCCCGTCGGCCGCGGCCGATTACTATGTCTCCTTCAACAATGAGGAGATCGGCAAGATGATCGCCAAATCGCTGGTCGATCACCTGAAGGCAAAGGGTGTGAAGGCGGGCGACGGTGGTCTGCTCGAAATCAACGGGTCGCCCACTGACGCTGCTGCCGGGCTGATCAAGAAGGGCATCCATGCCGGCCTCGCCGATGGCGGTTATCCGGTGCTGGCGGAGTTCGACACCCCGGAATGGGCGCCACCGAAGGCGCAGCAATGGGCAAGCGGCCAGATCACCCGCTTCGGCAAGAAGATCGTCGGCGTGGTTGCCGCCAATGACGGTACGGGTGGGGCAGCCGTGGCCGCCTTCAAGGCGGCCGGATTCGATCCGGTGCCGCCGGTTACCGGCAACGATGCGACCATCGCCGGCCTGCAGCTCATCATTTCCGGCGATCAGTACAACACGATCTCCAAGCCGAGCGAGATCGTTGCCGCTGCTGCCGCCAATGTCGCGATCGAGTTGCTCTCTGGCGAGACACCGAAGGCCGACACGAAGCTCTTCGACACGCCGACCAAGCTCTTCACGCCGGCCTTGGTGACCTCCGAAAACCTGAAGGCCGAGATCATCGACAAGACCGTCAACGGCAAGCCGATCCAGACGCCGGACCAGCTCTGCAACGATCGATATGCCGATGGCTGCAAGAAGCTCGGCATCGGCAGCTGAGTTCGGCCTCCCAAGCTCCGGCCGTTTCGGCGGCCGGAGACCAACAGCATTCCAACCCGAGAAGGTGGCCTGTCATGAGTGACGCTTCCGATCATAGAACCCCGTCGGGCGAGCTTGTGCTCAGCCTCAAAGGCATCTCAAAACACTTCGGCGCCGTCTCGGCACTGACGGATATCGACCTCGATGTTCACGCCGGCGAAGTCGTGGCGCTTGTCGGCGACAACGGCGCCGGCAAATCGACGCTGGTCAAGGTTCTGGCCGGCGTCCATCAGCCGAGTTCAGGCACCATCATGTTTCGCGGAAAGCAGGTGACCCTCAGCGATCCCGCAACCGCGCTCGATCTCGGCATTGCCACGGTCTTCCAGGACCTGGCGCTGTGCGAAAACCTCGACGTCGTCGCGAACATCTTTCTCGGCCGGGAACTGAACCCTCTGCAGCTCGACGAAACCGCCATGGAGGTTCGCGCCTGGACGCTGCTCAACGAGCTTGCGGCGCGCATCCCGAGCGTGCGCATCCCGATCGCTTCGCTTTCGGGCGGTCAGCGGCAGACGGTGGCGATCGCCCGCTCGCTCCTGCTCGAGCCAAAGCTCATTATGCTCGACGAGCCGACCGCAGCACTTGGCGTCGCACAGACCGCCGAGGTGCTGAACCTCATCGAGCGCGTCCGCGACAAGGGGCTCGGCGTCATCATGATCAGCCACAACATGGAAGACGTACGCGCCGTTGCCGACCGCATCGTCGTTCTGCGCCTCGGCCGCAATAATGGGATCTTCTATCCCGACACGTCCAATCAGGAACTCGTCAGCGCCATCACCGGAGCCACGGAAAATGCCGTGTCGCGACGTGCCGTTCGCCGCCAGGCCCAACAGGAACTCAGAGAAGGGGGCCGGCCATGAGCGAGAACGGCAAGCAATCGACCCTGCTGCTCGACCGCAGCGATGTTCGCGTCAACCATGACACCGGACTTGGCGCAACCATCCGCTCCTCCATCGACAAGGTGCGCTCCGGGGATCTCGGCTCGCTGCCCGTCGTCGTTGGTCTGGTCATCATCTGGACTGTCTTCGGCACGCTCAACCCGACCTTTCTCTCCAGCAACAACCTCGCCAATCTGTTGTTCGACGCCTCGACCGTCGGCATTATCTCGCTCGGCATCGTCTGCGTGCTGATGGTCGGCGAAATCGATCTTTCCGTCGGTTCGATCAGCGGCTTTGCCTCGGCCATGGTCGGCATGCTCTGGGTCAACGAAGGTTGGCCGGTGGCCTTGGCCATCCTGGCCGCGCTTGTCGTCGGTGGCGTGATCGGCGCCATCTATGCCGTGCTGTTCAACCGTCTGGGCATGCCGAGCTTCGTTGCTACCTTGGCGGGCCTTCTCGCCGTGCTCGGCATGCAGCTCTATCTTCTGGGCGCGACGGGCTCTATCAATCTGCCCTACGGCTCGGCGATCGTGAATTTCGGCCAGTTACTGGTCATTCCGCATCCGCTTGCCTACGTCTTCGCGCTCGTTCCGGGGGCGGTCATGCTGGTCACCGGCTTGAGCGCAGTGCAGCGGCGCAAGCAGGCAAATCTCTCCGCTCCGTCTATCGGTAGACTGCTGGTAAAGGCGGCCGTCATCACCGTGGCTTTGGAATTCGTCGCCTTCTATCTCAACCAGGATCGCGGCATTCCCTGGATGTTCGCGTTGTTCATAGTGCTTGTTATCGTCATGGACTATGCGCTGACGCGCACGCAATGGGGCCGGTCGATGTCCGCCGTCGGCGGAAATCGCGAGGCTGCGCGGCGCGCCGGCATCAACGTTCGGCGGATCCATACCAGCGCTTTCGTGCTCTGCGCCATGTTCGCAGCCTTGGGCGGGGTGCTGGCGGCCGCGCGTCTCGCCTCGGCCAGCCAGCAGGCGGGCACCGGTGACGTCAATCTGAATGCGATTGCGGCGGCCGTCATCGGCGGCACCAGCCTCTTCGGCGGCCGGGGCAGTGCCTATTCCGCTCTTCTCGGCATCATCGTCATCCAGTCGATCGCCAGCGGCCTTACCATGCTCGATCTGTCGTCGGCGCTTCGTTACATGATCACGGGCGCAGTTCTTGCCATTGCTGTCATCGTCGACTCGCTCGCCCGCCGTTCCCGCGCCTCGCATGGACGCGGCTGATTTCTTCAAGAAGGTAAGGATTGTTATGAGACAGGATTTTGCCGGCAAGGTCGCCGCCATCACCGGGGCTGCCTCTGGAATTGGCCTGGAATGCGCCAAATCGCTATTGAACCAGGGCGCCAGCGTCGCCCTTGTCGACAGGGCGGAAGACAGCTTGAAAAGTCTCTGCGCCGAATTGGGGCCGAATGCCCATCCGGTCGTCGTCGATCTTTTGAAGCCCGAGAGCGTGGCGACCATGTTGCCGCAGATTCTCGACAGGTTCGGCAAGCTCGACATCTTCCACGCCAATGCCGGCGCCTATATCGGCGGGGAGGTTGCGGAAGGCGATCCCGACGCCTGGGACCGGATGCTGGATCTGAATATCAACGCGGCCTTTCGTTCGGTTCGAATGGTGCTGCCGCACATGATCGAACGCAAGACCGGCGATATCATCATGACGAGTTCGATTGCCGGCCTCGTGCCGGTGGTCTGGGAGCCGATCTACACGGCATCGAAGCATGCAATTCAGGCCTTCACCCACACGGTGCGGCGTCAGGTTGCCAAGCATGGTATCCGCGTTGGGGCCGTCGCGCCGGGACCGGTGGTGACGGCGCTGATCAGCGACTGGCCGCAGGCAAAGCTCGACGAGGCGATCGCCGCAGGCGGTCTCATGGAGGCGACAGAAGTGGCGGCGGCGGTCGTCTTCATGCTATCCAGACCGCGTAACATCGTAATCCGGGATCTGGTGATCCTGCCCTTGAGTACGGATCTCTGATGACGGCACCTTATTTCATCGGCATCGATGTCGGCACCGGCAGCGCCCGGGCCGGCGTTTTCGATGCGAATGGCCATCTGCTCGCCGCAGCCAAGCGGCCAATCACCATCTGGCACGAGATTGGCAGCATCGTCGAACAATCGAGCGAGCAGATATGGATAGCCGTTTGCCACAGCGTCAGAGAGGCTGTCGCGATGGCAAAGATAGCGGCCGGTGATGTCGCCGGCATCGGCTTCGATGCGACCTGCTCGCTAGTCGCGGTCAAGGCGGATGGTCAGCCTGTGGCCGTTGGCCCGTCTGGAGACGCCGATCGCAACATCATCGTTTGGATGGATCATCGCGCCGCCGGCGAGGCGGCGGAGATCAACGCCGGAAATCACGCCGTGCTTCGCTATGTCGGCGGCCGCATCTCGCCGGAGATGGAGACGCCGAAGCTCTTGTGGCTGAAGCGAAATCTACCGCAGTCTTTCGCCGCAGCCGACCATTTCTTCGATCTCGCCGATTATCTGACCTGGCGCGCGACGGGTTCGCTGCAAAGGTCCGTGTGTACGGTGACGTGCAAGTGGACCTATCTGGCCCATGAGAAGCGCTGGGATCGGCAATACTTCAGGGATATCGGGCTTGGCGAACTGGCGGACGAAGGCTTCGTGCGGATCGGAACCGAGATCGTCGAGCCGGGTACTTGCTTGGGCGACGGCCTGAACGAAGCTGCCGCCCGCGATCTCGGCCTTGCCATCGGCACGCCGGTCGGCGCGTCACTGATCGATGCCCATGCCGGCGGCGTCGGTACGCTGGGCGGGCAGGGGCCGGACGGCGATGCTGACGTCAAGAACCGGCTTGCTTACATCTTCGGCACGTCGGCCTGTTCGATGGCCTCGAGCGAAGGGGCCGTCTTCGTCGACGGCGTTTGGGGACCTTATTTCTCGGCGATGGTGCCTGGCCTCTGGCTGACCGAAGGCGGCCAGTCCGCTGCGGGTGCTGCGATCGATCATCTCGTCTCGATGCATCCTGCCGCTGGCGAAGCTCGCCAAAAGGCTGAAGCGGAGGGTCTTTCGCTTGTCGCCTGGCTCGATCGGCAGGCCACAACGGCAAGCGGCAACGCATCCGACGCGGTGCGGCTCGCACAATTGATCCAGGTCGTTCCCGAGTTCCTTGGCAACCGGTCGCCCCATGCCGATCCGGATGCGCGCGCCGTCATCTCAGGTCTCGGACTGGAAACCGGCATTGACGATCTGATCGCCCTTTATGTCGCCGGCCTCTGCGGCATTGGCTACGGCCTCAAACAGCTGCTCGATAAGCTCGCCCAGGATGGCATTGCCTGTGAACTCATCATTGCCAGCGGCGGCGCTGCCCAGAGCGGATTGGTGCGTCAGCTTCTGGCGGATACGACCGGCAGGCCGGTCGCCGTCGCCGATACGGAAGAGCCCGTTCTTCTCGGTGCGGCGATGCTTGGCGCCACAGCCAGCAGGCATTGTGGTTCGCTGGCGGAAGCCATGGCAACCATGTCGCGTTTGGCGAAGCGATTCGAGCCGGCGGACGGTGCTATCAAGGCGTTGCATGAACGGCGTTACCAAGCCTTCGAGCTGCTGCAATCGGCCGATCGCAGTATCCGCGCGATGATGGCACCGTAAATCCTGTTTCGGCTGCGATCCCTTATTGCCGATTGGATCCGTGATGCTGCGTCTGGGTGAAATTTGGGCTGGCATATCACGCCGGCCGGAGTTCCGCTGTTTCGAGTAATCACGGTGAAAGCGATATTTATCGCTCCAATTCATAAGTCTGTGCGAGGATGACCCTCTACTGCTTTGTCAATTACCGGCTAAATTGACCTCATACGATTGAGCCATCACGGCCCATCGCAGGAAAGGATGTCACCATGGATATCAAGAGGAACGGTACGCAGCCCTCCGGCAAAGGCCCTTCGGACTGGTTCACCGGCACGGTCCGGGTCGATCCGGTCTTTGCGGCCAATGACGCGCGCCGCGCCGCAGCCGCCAGTGTCACTTTCGAGCCCGGCGCGAGGACTGCGTGGCATACCCATCCGCGCGGCCAAACCCTGATCGTCACCGCCGGCCTTGGTTTCGTTCAGCGCGAAGGCGGCTCGATCGAGGAGATCCGGCCGGGGGACGTCGTCTGGTTCGAACCGGGCGAAAAGCACTGGCACGGCGCTTCGCCGACCACCGCCATGACCCATATCGCCATCCACGAACATCTCGACGGCAAGGTGGTGGATTGGATGGAGCATGTCACGGACGAACAATACCAGGGAAAATGAGGGCAAAGACGATGGTGGAAGGTATCGAGGAGCAAGGTCGTTGTCATCACTGGCGCCAGATCCGGTTTGTGATTGGCGCGGCACCGGCGCTTGCAGCGCTCACCTGGTCCAATGCGCAGTGCAAAGCCGACGGACTTTTCCTTGCCGTCGAGTATCGTATTCGCGGCTGATTGAATTCGGCGCAGTCCGGATGTCGCCATCGCGGCGGTGCTGGCCGTAGGCAGATAAGCATTCGGTTGCATCGCCGCGTTATCCTCGATCCATTGGCACGAATCGAGGATATCCGATGACCTCTGCTGAGCGTCCCATGCCGAGCGAAGCCGGCATTCTGCAGTTCATGGAGATCTGCGATTCCTTCTATCCGCCGGATGCGGTAACGGCATCCATCATGCAGCAGCGTCAATGGTATGACGCGCTCTGCGCGCGTTTCGATCGTGCCTTACCTGAGGGCATGCGGACCAGCGATGAAGTCGTCGCGGGAACCATCCGGACCAGGCGTTACAGGCCTGCGAATATCCGCACGGCAACGAACCTGCTCTACCTCCACGGTGGCGGTTTCGTCGTCGGTTCGCTCGAGAGCCATCATGCGATCTGCGCCGAGATTGCCGATCATGCCGGCGCCGAGCTGATCTCGGTCGATTATCGGCTGGCGCCGGAATATCGCTGGCCGACACAGACGGATGATTGTTTCAGCGTCCTCAAACAGCTTCTCGCCGAGAAGAAGTCCGTCGTGCTGATCGGCGACAGCGCTGGCGGCAATCTGGCGGCTGGACTGGCGGTGCGGGCGAAAGCGGAGGGGCTTTCAGGAATTGCCGGCCAGATCCTGATCTATCCCGCGCTCGGCGGCGATCTCGTCTCCGGCTCCTATGAGGAAATGGCCGAGGCACCGGGTCTGACGACGGCCGATGTCGCCTATTACCGCACCATCCTGCAGGCGCCAGAGGGCAATCCGGTCGCCGGGCCGCTTGCCTTGTCATCCGTAGCAGGCCTTCCTCCCGCCTTCATTACGGTAGCCCATTATGATCCGCTGCGCGACGACGGCCGCAATTATGCGGCGCGTCTTGTGCAGGCCGGCATTGAAGTCTGGTTCCGGGAAGAGCCGCAGATGGTGCATGCCTGGCTGCGGGCGCGGCACATGAGCGAAGGCGCGGGCGCCGGCTTTGCCGCCATTTGCGCAGCGGCAAGCCGTTTTGCAGGTTCGCGCTGATCTACATCAGGTCGCGCGCGATACGCTTCTCCCCGAACGTCTTCCTGAAGATTTCGGCCTCACCTTCATAGGCAATGACCGAGGCGCTGATGACCCAGTCCTTTTCCGTGCAGGATATGGACGATGTCGCCACCGTGCGAACGAACCAGCCGGGGCGCCGCATATCACAGGTCCATGTCGAGGTGCCCGTCATCGACAGCGGATCGTCGGGCGCGATCGACCAGACCTCTTCGCGCAGCTGCCGGGTGGAAAGTCCGGTGCCAGGATGCTCGGAGAGGCCGGTATCCTCGTGGATTTCATAGCGGGTGACGCCGGACGAGAGATCGCGCACGACTTGCCGTTTTGTCGAGCCGGGTGCGTGTTCGATGTATTTCGGCAGCGGATCGGGATTGTCAGGCTGCTTTACATCGATGATCTCATGCGCGCCGAGCTTGGGCAGGGCAAGGCCGATGGAGGCGATATCGATCGTCAGGCCTGGATCTTCCGGCGGCGGCAGGACCATCGGCCAATAGGCTGTCGACAGCGACAGGCGGATACGGTGTCCCTTGCGGAAACGATAGCCGCAGGCATCAAGTTTTACTGTCACTCTGACCTGCTGCCCCTTGATCAGCGGCTCCGGCGCGGCATTGCCGCCGCGATGGGCAAGATTGAGCACGCCGAAGGAGATGCGCGTTGAAGTACCATCCGGATGGATATCGACGAGCCTTGCGCAGAGATTGGCGGTTGCGGCATCGCACCGCAGCGTCAATGTCACAATCGGGCGGCCAAGATAGTCGTGATCCTCGACCAGCGGCGCGGTCTGGAAGGTCAGCGACCCGACATCGTCGATGCGCTGGTCGATCGCCATTTCCGCGTCCGGCTTCAGGGTAAACCATTCGCCCGAGGCCGTGCCCGTATCGAGCGGTGACCGCAGATAGACGGGATGCTCCGGCGCATGCGGGATCGGCATGCCGTCCATCAGCGTGCCGAACTGCTCGACATAGAAGCACTGCATCTCTGGCTGCTGCCATTCTTGCTTGGCGATCCAGAAGCCGGGATCGAAATCGCGGCGCAACGCCGGTTTGGCGGCATCGAGAATATAGGCGCGCACCGATGGCATGGCCTCGGCGCCGTTGCGCTCGCCGCGCAGCCAGTGGTTCCACCAGGCGATGGCCTCTCCGTGGAAATCGACCCGCGGCTTCGGCCAGGCGAAATGCGGATATTTGTGAACCCATGGGCCGATCAGCGCTTTCGCCTTATCCCCGAGGCCTTCGACCGCCAGCAGCGGCGTGTTGCGATAGCCATCCGCCCAGCCGGCGATGACGATGGCGGGAATATCGAAGCCTGCGAAATCTTCGCAGATCGATCCATGCCGCCAGAAATCGTCCCGGCGCTGATGCCTCAGCCATTCCTCCATGAAGAAGGGTTCCTGCTCCAGGCGTTCCAGCCACATATCCCGCCAGTCGTTGCCGACGATCGCCGGATCGGGCGAGCGCGATTGGTAGCCGAGCATGGTCGCCGCCCAGGAGAGCTGGGCGGAGAGGTGGCAGCCGTTCTTGTAGTGGATGTCGTCATTATAGCGATCGACCGTGGAAGCGATCGAAATGACCGCCTTCAGCGCCGGGGGCTTCAGGGCCGCGACCTGCAGGCAGTTGAAGCCGCCCCAGGAAATACCCATCATGCCGACCGAGCCGTTCGACCAGGGCTGCGCCGCGATCCATGCGATCAGCTCGCAGGCATTGGCGAGTTCGAGTTCTGTATATTCGCCGTCAATGATGCCGCTGGATTCGCCGGAGCCTCTGATATCGACACGCACGCCGGCAATGCCGGCTGCGGCAAAGATCGGATAGGTCGATTCATCTCGCGGGCTCGTTCCATCGCGCTTGCGGTAGGGCAGGAACTCGAAAACCGCCGGCACCGGATCGCTCTCCGCGCCTTCAGGCATCCAGATGCGTGCTGCAAGCCGCGTTCCGTCCTTCAGCGTGATCCACTGATTTTCGATTGTCGTGAAGCTGCGCTCAGTCATGGTCATATCCAGAAGAGATTAAGCATTAAACCACACGCGGCTACCGATGTAGCCGTTGGACATATCGTTGCCGATATCGTCTACATAGCCCTTCAGTGTCTTCGAAGAGGCCATGATATAGTCGTTGAAGACGGGCAGGATCAGGCCGCCATCGTTACGCACCATCAGAGCCAGCTGTCGATAAAATACCTTGCGCTTGGCCTCATCCAGCTCGGACCGCGCCTGCAGCACCAATTTGTCGAAGTCGGGGCGCTTGAAACGCGTATCGTTCCACTCGGCGGTCGACAGATAGGAGGTGGAATAGCGCGAATCCTGCGTTGGACGGCCGCCCCAGAAGGACGCGCAGAAGGGTTGTTTGTTCCAGACATTGGTCCAGTAGCCGTCTTCCGGCTCGCGCTTGACGTCGATCGCAATGCCGGCCTTACGTGCGCTTTGCTGAAACAGGATCGCCGCATCCACGGCGCCGGGAAAGGCTGCATCGGAGGTCAGCAGTTGAACTGGACGGTCAAGGCCCGATTTCTTGAAGTGGAAGGCGGCCTTGTCGGGATCGTATGGCCGCTGCTCGATATCGGCCGGCGCAAGCGCGTAGTTGGAATTGACCGGATAGTCGTTGCCGATCGTTCCATAGCCGCCGAGAACCTTGTCGAGGATCGACTGGCGGTCGATGGCATATTTCAGCGCGAGCCGAAGGTCGGCGTTGTCGAAGGGTGCTGTGTCGCAATGCATCAGGAAGCAGTAGAAGCCCTTGCCGGCATTGCGGACGATCTCGACGGTCGGTGCCCGCTGCAGCATCGGGACGGTCTTCGGATCGACATTGTTAACGAAATGGACCTGACCGGAGGCAAGTGCTGCGATGCGGGCGGTGTTGTCGTTGATGACGAGGATTTCGACGCTGTCGACAAAGCCGCGATCGGCGCGCCAATCTTTCGGATTCTTCTCGAAGGTCGCGCGAACGCCTGGTTCAAAGCTTTTCAGAATATAGGGGCCGGTACCGATGGCCGCCGCTGGCTTGTCGACGCCGCCCTTCGGCTGGATGATCAGGTGATAGTCGGTCAAAAGCAGAGGCAGGTCCGCATTGCCTTCGGAAAGCGTCAGGACAAGATCGCCCGCCTTTTCTTCAATACCGGTGATCGAGGCCATGAGCCCAAGGGCGCCCGACTGAGAGTTTTTGTCCGCATGCCGCTTAAGCGTCGCGACGATGTCGGCAACCGTCATCTTGCTACCGTCGTGAAACTGCACGTCGTTCCTGATCTTGAAGGTCCAGACGGATGCATCCGCCGACGGCGTCCAGGACGTTGCCAGTGACGGCAGAGGGGCACCGGTCTTGGGATCTGATTCGAGGAGCGTGTCACCCCAGAGACGGCCAATGACGAACAAGACGGAGGCACTGTATGTCGCCGGGTCGAGCGCATCGCTGGTAGCGCCGCCCTTGAGACCGAGCTTCAGATGGCCGCCATGCTTTGCTTCCTGCGCGCGGGCTTCGCGCGGCAGCAGCAGGCCGGAGGCAAGGCCCGGCAAAGCGCCGAGCGCAACGGCACCGCCAAGGAAATGGCGGCGGCCGATTTTCAGCTGCGAAGATTGATCCTTTTCATGCGTCATGACAGTTCCCTCGTTTTCAATTTTATAGGTGGGAACGTAGAGGCCGGGCCAGCTCACGCAATTTCGCGACTTGACGCATCTTTAAGCGAGTTTACGCTAGTTTTTCCAAGACGGAGTAGCTGATGCCTCATTTGGTCGAGAACCTAAAAATCGCCTGCGCGACGCAGCGTTCCATTTCGCATCTGTGCCGGGCAATCGATATCAATCGGCAACAGTTCAACCGATACATCAACGGCCAGACGAGGCCATCCGCCCACAATCTGGCGCGTATCGCCAAGTATTTCGATCTCGACGCGGCCGATTTTGGCCTCGCTCCAAGGCTCTTTCGCGAGCGGCTTCGCAAACCGAACCTGGACCTCAATCAAAGTTCCGAACTCTTGAAGGCATTCCCCGGAGATCTGGTCGCGCTTAGGCGCCATGTCGGCTATTTCCAGACCTATCACCGTTCTCCGTCCTGGCCCGGAATGGTCGTCTGTTCGTGCAGCCGCATCATGGAGCAGGGCGGGCTGGTGCATGTCAAATCAATGGAGCGTCTGCGGGACCCCGGAAACGGTATCCAGCAGTTTTCGAAATATGTGGGCCTTGCGGCCTTCTATCGAAACCGGATCTTCATTACCGAGCGTGTCGTCGGCCCGAACCCCATACTGTCGCAGACGATCCTCCTGCCATTCGACGAGTATCAGCGTGTCTACTTGCGTGGGACCACAATGGGCGTTTCCTGGCGAAAGGAAAATCTCCCCTATGCGTCGCGGATGATCTGGCGGCATGTCGGCGCCGAGCCGGATCTGCGTGAGCTTCTCTCGCGCTGCGGGCCTCTGCCGCTATCCTCGCGCCGACTGCCGCCGACCGTACGCTCGTTTCTCGCCGATCCATCCGCCGAGGTGTATGCGGTGCCGGCGGAGTACTGACGATACCGACATCGGCAACGAGGCTCTCAAATCCGGCCTTGGTGTTCGGGATATCGAGCCTTCAATTTCCGGCACTCTCCATCTTTCGCGTCGCCAGCACGCGCTCCAGCCAGCCGATCTCCATCTCGGGCACGGACTTCAGCAGCAGGTCGGTGTAGTCGTCGAAGGGTGGCGAAAGCGCTTGGGATTTCGGACCGAAGCGGACGAGCTTGCCACGATGCATCACCGCAACGCCGTCGGCGATGGCGCGCACGATGGCGATGTCGTGGGTGATGAAAACATAGGAGAGATGAGCCTCCTCCTGCAGCTTCAAGAGCAGTTTCAGGATGCCTTCGGCAACCAGCGGGTCGAGCGCCGAGGTCGGCTCGTCGCAGAGGATGAGTTCCGGCTTGGCCGCAAGGGCTCGGGCGATCGCGACGCGCTGCTTCTG
>NZ_JAUQTZ010000058.1:0-35554 GCF_059803845.1 Rhizobium sp. UFLA01-1127
ACACAACCATCCTCTCAGTCAGGACGCTCTCCTCAAAGGCCGCCGCAAGTCGCCGCGATCAGCGGCTTAGTTCAATCCAAATGATGTCTTCGTGGCGCTTTCATTCGAAATCCTGAGGCCTTATGTCCTCGGCGCCGTGCTTAACGCGAAGAATTACAATTTTATCTGGATAGGAACGGTAGTAGATGCAGCGGTTTCGGTATGGAAACCCGCGCAAGCCCGGGGTGTTTCCCAACAACCCAGCGGCACCATAGGCCAAAAGCACGCCAGATAGCACTCCTTGGCCGGCACCGGCATTCCCCAGATAGGTTGCGATATAAGTATAGGCAATGAATTGGCCAATAATAACGAGTGAAACTGCTGACAGCGCGACCATGACCTGACGCTGGCGAACAAACGCAGGCAGGGCTCGCAGGTTGGGACCCGGCGACGCCGGCAATTTGGGAACGAATATCCCTTGGGCGAGAAGGCTCAGCCCACCAAGGATCGCAGCGCCAATGAAGGCAAACCTCCACCCGAAGAGACCACCAAGAAAGGCTGCAAGAGGAAGTCCGATGACAGTTCCTCCAGATATTCCGGCAAAAACCAGCGCGGTCGCGCGTCCTGGTGCGCTCGGCGCAAGGCGCCCGGCTGCAGCAGCGCCTACAGCCCAAAACCCACCGACGCCAACACCGAGAATGATCCGACCGAGGAGAAGCACCGTCAGAGTTGGCGCGACCGCGACGAGAGTGTTGGAGACGACGAGGGTGGCTGCCAAAAGCAGTAGTAGAATACGGCGATCGAGCCGGCCAAAACCACCCACAAGTCTTCGCTATGCGCGTCAGCTCTGCGGCCCGGCCAACACTGCCTTTTTCTATCGCAGGATCACGCCATTGAAGGCGTCGGATAGCAGCCGATGGATTCCTTCTTCCGTAACCGGCGCGGGGTTCGGGTAGGGGTTTTCGACAGCCCGCCGGGCCGCGGCGTCCACCGTCCCGACGGCCATGCCGATTGTCCGGAGGGAGCCCGGTGCTCCGATGTTTCGTGCCAATTGCTGAAGGCCGACAGCCGCATCGCGCGTACCGAGTACGCGGGCCACCTTGGCGGCGGCTTGTGGCGCGGCTTCGGCATTATAGCGCATTGCGTAGGGCAGGATCACGCTGTGCGTTTCGGCATGCGGAAGGTCGAACATGCCGCCGAGCGTGTGACAAAGCTTGTGATGCAGGGCCATGCCGACGGAGCCGAGGCAAATGCCGCAGAGCCACGCACCATAAAGGGCGTCGGCGCGCGCGTCGCTGTCCCGTGGATTCCCCAAGAGTAATGGCAGCGCATTGGCCAACGAGCGAATGCCCTCCTCCGCCATCAGGTCGATGATCGGATTGCCGTCTCTGGCGTAAAGAGCCTCCACGGCGTGGGCGATGGCGTTCATGCCGCTGACGGCAGAGAGGCCTATCGGCAGGTCCAGGGTCAGTGCCACGTCGTATATCACTGTTTCCGGCAGCACCTTGGCATCGCGGATCGTCGTCTTATGGCCGTCTTCGGTCTGGCCGAGGATCGGGGTCATTTCCGATCCCGCATAGGTAGTCGGCACAACCAATTGCGGCAGATCGGTCCGCAGCGCGATGGCCTTGCCGAGCCCCGTTGTCGAACCGCCGCCTATCGCAATGATGCCGTCGGCGCCGACGCGCTCGACCTCCCTCATGGCTTGTTTGGTCACCTCGACCGGCGAGTGCATGGTGGCGCCGGAAAAGATTGCCGCGGACAGGCCGTCGAGCAAGCTGATCGCATCCTCGGCCATCTGTCGTTGATGCGAGGTCGTCAGAAGGATGGGGCGCCGGATGCCGAGGCGGCTTGCCTCGGCCGCAAGCTGGCCAAGCGTCCCTGTGCCGAACAGGACACGGGTCGGCAACGCCGAATAGAGGAACTCTTGCATGTCAGGCGGCTTTCTTCCGTGTCAGGACGAAGTCCCAGTTTACTTGCCAATAGGGGGCGAGGAGCCCTTCGTCCTCGCCGGTTCCATCCTCCTGCCGTTTGACGAAATCGGCAACGAGACTCTTCTTGACCCCGAAAACGGCGTCCTGATCGAGGAATTCGCAGTCGGGTGGAAAAATGTGGGTGATGACCGGCTCGTAGCCGTCGGCAGTCACGATGAAATGGATATGCGCAGCTCGGTTGGGGTGCCGCCCGAGCTTGCCGAGCAACTTGCCGACCGGCCCGTCGTCCGGGATGGGATAGTATCGCGGCTTGACGGATCGAAAGCGAAATCCACCATCTTCGCCGGATGTGAAGACGCCGCGCAAGTTCCAGTCCGGCTGGGTGCCCTTCTGCTGCACATCATAGAAGCCATCATCATTGGTCTGCCAGACGTCGATCAGTGCGCCTGGGACCGGATTTCCTTCCGTATCCCTGACGAAGCCACCAAGCACGAGTGGCTCGCCCTTGCCGTCGAGGCATATATTGGACCCGCGCGGATAACGCGGCGCCTCGGGCACGTAGAACGGACCGAGGATGGTGTTTTCCGTCGCCCCGGACGGGCGGCGATGGTTGATGGAATCGACGAGCATCGACACGCCGAGAATATCCGAAAGCAGGATGAACTCCTGTCGCCATTCGTTGCACATCTGGCCGGCTTTAGTGAGGAAGTCGATCGCCGCCAGCCACTCATCATGGGTCGGCTCGATCTCCTTCACCGCCGCGTGCAGGTGGCGCACGATCGCCGACATCACCTGGCGCACACGCGGGTCAACATCCCCTCCCATGCGGGCATTGACCACGGCTTCGGAATTTTCTTCGCTGAACAGCGGATATTTTTCGCGGATCATCGTCGTTCCTCAGAGTTTAAAGAGGACCCTGGCATTGCCGCGGCCAATCTTCGACCGGTCGAGTTCGGAGATGGTCGCAGTATCGAACCAGTCTGCGGCGTGGTCGATGTTTTCGAACGGCCAGTCGGTCGAGAACAGAATGCGGTCCGAGCCGATTTCCAGCAAGGCGTCGATCAGCGTCTGGGTGCGGAAATTGCCTGACGTAGTGATATAGAAGTTTTCGTTGAAATAGTCAGCAATGCGGCGCTTCGCCGGATATTTCGGCGGCACTTTCACCCAGGCATTCCGGTTATCGATCCGCCACATCATGTAGGGCAAGCCCTCGCCCATATGGCCAAGAATGATCCGCAGCCCGGGATGTTCATCAAACAATCCGGAGCCCATGAGGCGAAGGGCATGGACAGCCGTCTCCTGGGCGAAGGCCCAGGTGGGACCCATGAGCCACGGATGGCCTTCGTAAATTCGGCTGTCCTGCGGCAGCGGATTGCGCGGATGCAGGTAGAAGGGCACGTCGAGTTCGGCGACCTTCGCCCAGAAGCCGAGATACTGCGGCAGGTCGTAATAGAGCAGGGCGTCGGTATCATTCCGCTGACTGAAGCCGTTAACCAGGGCACCGACGAAGCCCATTTCCCGCACGCACCGTTCGAGTTCCGCCGCAGCTTCCTCCGGGTCCTGAAGAGGCAGGGCGGCAAAGGCGCGGAAGCGGTCCGGCCGCTTGGCGCATTCCTCCGCCAGCGCATCGTTGGCCCGGCGTGCAATGTCGATTGCCCGCCCGGTTTCCGTTATCGCCTGCACCGCCGGCGCATTCAGCGACAGGATCATTGTCTCGATGCCATGGGCATCCATCAGTCTCAGCCGCTTGTCCTGAATGTCGAGCAGGCGAGACTGCAACTCGATCCAGTAGTCGCCGGGTACGAAGCCAGCCGAATCCATCAGTGTTTCCGGAATGGCGAAATGCTCTTCGAGCGCGATTTTGCCTTGCATACCGGGTCCTCCCTCGTCGTTTGCGTTCAGTATTGTCCTTTGGGCTCGAGGCCGAGCAGGTGCTGGCCGATCATGGTGCCCACGGCATCCCAATTCATGCTGATATGGCGGCCTACCGCATTTGCATCACGCCAGGCGCGCTGCACCGGATTGTCCAGGTTGAGACCCAGCCCGCCCGTCGAGGCATTGAGCGCCTCGACCGCACGCAGCGCGAGGCTGACGGCGAAGGATTGGCCTCGCCGGCTCAGCAGCCGGTCGGCGATAGAGAACGCGTCGGAGCTGCCGGCCAGATCCTCCGCGCGCCGCACGTCGCGCAGCAGAATTTCGGTCGCTGCGTCGACGCTGGCCGCGGCTTCGGCGACCCGTAGCTGAATGGTGGGAAATTCCGCCATGCGGTTGTTGCCGCCCGCGACGGCGCCGCGCGTCACGCGCGTGCTGATCGAATGGACATAGCTTTCGAGTGCACCTTTGGCGGCCCCGACTGCCGTGGAGGCCAGGCAGGACGGAATGCCCGTTAAAAGCGGCATGTTGAAAAGACCCAGACCGACATAGAGGCCGGCACCGGGCGTCTTGCCGCTGGTCGCATCCGGAAAGGTCAGGATGCGATGGGGTGGCACGACGACATTGTCGAGGAGGAGCGTTTTGGAACCGGTTCCCGCCAGGCCGACCACATTCCAGGTGTCCTCGATCTTATACTGAGAGGCAGGCACCAGCAGAAAGGCGGGTACTGGCTTGCAGTCGCCTTCGCCCGGAAGGATGGCCGCACAGAGGGACCACTGCGCATTTTCGCAGCCGCTGGCGAAGGACCAGCGGCCGTTTAGCCGGTAGCCGCCCTCGTCCGCCTCCGCCATCGAGGTCGGCGCGTAGGAGCCGCACACCAGGGCATCGGGATTGTCACCCCACACGTCGTCCTGCGCCTGCTTCGGAAACATGGCGAGAAGCCATTGGTGGGCCGAAAGCAGGCCGGCGACCCAGCCCGTCGAGGCGCAGCCGGCGGAAATCTCGATATTGGCTTCGACGAGTTCGGCGAACGGCCTGGGTGCGCCGCCATAGGCGGCAGGCTTGACGACATCGAAGTAGCCGACGTCGCGAAGCGCCGCGATATTTTCCGCCGGCACCCGCCGGGCCTGTTCGGTGGCGAGCGCTGTCGATCGGAAAGAGGCGACGAGCGGCGCGACCCGCTCCCGCAACGGGGTTTCGGGTGCGGCGGCGCCTGCCGTATATGGCGCGATCTTGGCTGCGCTAAGGTTCATTTTATCCTCCTCGATTTTTTCACGGAAAGTCAGGCCACCGGCTGGGACATGCAGTAGCGGGCGTCTTCATAGAGAAGCGGCGCCGTCGCGACATCGACCGTTGCGTCGATGACTTGTCCGATAAACAGCGTGTGCGTGCCGTAGGGGATGGCCGCCATGCGCCGGCAGACCACATTGGCATGTGCACCTTCGAGGGTCTGCATGCCAGCGGCATGCCTGCGCCATCGCGCCAACTTGAACCGGTCCTTCGGTTCCACCTTGCCGCTGAAGGCATCTGACAGCGCGCGCTGGTCAAGGCTCAATATGTTGACGGCAAAACCCGGCTGGCACAGCAGCATTTCATGCAGCAACGTGCGATTGTTGAGACAGACGACCAGCGAAGGGGGTTCCATCGATACGGACGTCACGGCGGTGACTGTCATGCCGTGGTCGACACCGTCGTTCGAGGCGGTGACGAGGGTGACTGTCGCGGGATATTTGCGCATGGCCGCTCGAAAGGTGCTTCCGATAGCGGTTTCCGGCATGAGCTGAATTGTCATGATCTTCTCTCCCAATCTCAAAAAAGAGAATATTTGCAGATGCAAATGTTGTCAATGCAAATTTATGAAGGAGGCGGATTGGGAACTATCTGCGCCAATTTGGCGATTCCACAAACCCCGTACTACGCGCCGCCACTCCGCGCGGACGTACATCCCATCTTAATGAAATAAAAAAATCATTTCCCCCAAACTCGATTGAGACAGGGTTTCGATGGATGAAAGTTTATTGCCTGCTTCAATATTTCCCATTGCAATATTTGCAAATGCAATATCTAATTTGTACGGCGATGCCGGATCGTTGGTCCTTCGGAGGAGGCCATGCGATATGCTTTCGGGCAACCGGCAATGCGGAGGAGTTCAACACGCAAAAGCGCGGTTTTTCAGGGGTGGAAGACGATTGGCCTGCGAGACCGGGGAGGAGAATCAATGTCTGTACAAGAAATGGGTGTCGCTATAACACGCAGCAGAAGTCCGGCAGGCGTCATTGGCATGTGCGGTTTCATGATTTTGTTCGACGGCTATGACCTTGTCGTCTATGGCGCCGTCGCGCCGTCGCTTATGAAGCAGGCAGACTGGATGCTCAATCCCGGCATGGTCGGCCACGCCGCAGCGCTGACCCTGTTCGGTATGTTGCTTGGTGCGCTGGTGGCGGGCACGCTTGCCGACCGCATCGGTCGGAAGAAAGTTGTGCTCGGCAGCCTCGGCTGCTTTTCCGTTATGATGATCGCCAGCGGCATGGCCCACAATTTTGGCACTTTCGAAACCACTCGCTTTTTTGGCGGGCTTGGGCTTGGCGCACTTCTGCCGACGGTGACGGCCCTGGTGCTTGAATTCGCACCCGTCAGGCAACGCGCGCTGGCCAATTCACTATCCTTCATGGGCTATCTTATCGGCGGCATCATTTCCGGCGTGCTCGGCATGCTGCTATTGCAGAAATACGGATGGCGCCCATTGATGATCTTCGGCGGCGTACCGTTGCTGGCGCTCCCCTTGCTGATGAAAGCTCTGCCGGAGTCCCCCGGCTGGCTCGCAAGCAAGGGCCGACAGCCCGAGGCAGATGCGATATGCGATACGTTCGGCCTTCAGCGCGTGGTGCTGCAAGCTGTGCAGTCGCGGAGGAAGGGTATCGGCGCGCTTTTTGCAGAGGGACGGCTGCCGACGACCCTCAACGCCTGGGCCATTCACTTCTGTTCGCTTCTCCTGACCTTCGGCATGGTGAACTGGCTACCCACCATCATGAACAAAATGGGCTACGATATCAGCTCCGCATTGTTCTTCGCGGTGATGCTCAATCTCGGTGCTGCGATCGGCATCGTCATTGCCGGCCAGATCGCCGACAAGGGTCATATCAAGACCATCGTCGCGAGCCTCTTCGCAATCGGCGCGGTCGCCATCTGGATGCTGACGATCCAGCAGGGTGCGTTCATGTATGTCCTGGTCGCTCTCGCCGGAGCCGGCACGATTGGGACCCAAATCCTCGCCAATGTGCTGGTGGGTCGCTTCTATCCCGTTGAGATACGGGGAACCGGCCTTGGGTTTTCTCTGGCGATGGGCCGGCTCGGCGGTATTGCTGGCCCCCTGATCGGCGGTGCGGTGCTGCAAGCGGGACTGGCGCCGGAGTGGAATTTCTATGTTTTCGCCGCCACGGCGTTTGTGGGCTGCCTTTTGACTTTGCTCACCTTCCTTTACCGCAACCTCGACGAGACCGGCGCTGCGAACTGAGCATTCGCCGTTTGCGCAAGCGGGGCGGTCCGGATGGGCCGACCCGCTGTCATTTCTGAGGGGCAATTGACGCTTGGCAATTGCGCGCAACGTGTTGCGGCTGTATTGAATGCAGGCGCAACTATTGTGAGTGAAAATGCCCTATCGGTTCACGGGATCGTTTCCCTATCTGCTCAACCGCGTCGGCGTCCGCATGGGAGAGCTGTTCTCCGTGCGGCTCCAGGAGTTCGACGTAACCCTGCCCACGTATCGCGTGCTCGCCCTCCTCAAGCAGGAAGGCCCGCAGCGGCTCACAGATCTTAGCCCGATGGTGACGGTGGAGCTTTCGACGCTGTCGCGTCTGGTCACGACGATGAAGAAGAAGGGGCTCGTTTCCCGCACCCGTCCGGACGACGGGCGTACCGTCAGCATCGACCTGACGCCGGCGGGCGACGCCCTTGTCGAGAAACTCATGCCGCTTGCCGCGCAGTTCGAAGCAACCGGTGTCGAAAGCTTCAGCGGCGAGGAGGTCGATTGGTTGAAAGCGGCGCTGCGCAGAATTCACGACAACCTGGACAAGCTGGATACGAAATAGGGCGCTGGTCTGCCCGCAATGACTACGCGCCAAGGCCTGCCAAAGTCGGCGGCCCGATGACGGGCAGCGGACCGTCCGCCCATTCGAGATTTCCGGTGCCTCGTCCGCTGAGCCAGCGGGCGATGTCGGCGGCGCGTCCCGTCATGCACAGCCCGGCCTGGTGGTTTGGAAGAAAAGGCTCTGCCTGGTCGCAGGCCGAAAGTACTGCATCTGAACCAAGCCCGCGCGCCGCATAGTGGCGTATCAGCCAATCCAGGAAATCGCTCGGCATGTCGATGAAGCGCCCGCCGGCATCAAGGTCGACGGCATGCAACCAGATCACCTCGGCCCTGAGCGTGGCCGTACCGCGAAGCGGGATTACCCGCCCAGCCACATCGACAACCGATCGATCCCATCCGGCGTCGGTCAGGTCCCGCCATTCGACATTGAGATGGATCTGCGAATGATCGAAAAGGTAGCGCAACGCCGGCGAAGGCTGGGTCAGACCGAATTCGAGATCCTCTGCGCTCACCTGTGCAATGCGCGGAAAGCTGCGCTCGGCATTCGTTCTTGTCCAGGCAATGAGCTCGCTTATCAGGCGGGCGTGATAGCCGACATAGGCGATGAGCCGTCGCCGTGTGAAACCGGCCACCATGCTCGGCTCATCGAGCGCACTGTCCGGCAGATCATTGACAAGGCGGGCGAAATAGGCAGTACCGCGCCGCACCCAATCCAGTTCGCGCGCCGCCTCCTTGTCTTTGCCTCAGCGCGATCCGCGCCGCCTCGATGGACTGGCTCACTGATCGGATGCCTCGACATGGGTCCGCATGAAATTCAGCCGCTCCATGTCTATTTGCGTCGCGATTTCATCCAGTTTTGCATTTCGCGGTGAGCCTATTTCGATATAGATATAGCAGCTTTGTCAACGGGTTCCTTGCGGATGAATGGATCAGCGTCAAACGAAAATCCGGATTAAAGCGTCGTGAAACTCGACACGGGTCGACTATCAGCGCAATCAACACTGTGGCCTCGCGAGCACACGGTCGCCTTTCCCGGCATCTCAGGCTATGACTTATGAGCCAATCGCTAAGGAGTCTTCATGCGCCTGCCCACCGCCCTCTCCGCCTTGCTGCTTTCCCTCCTCCTTGCCCTGCCCGCTGCGGCCGAAACCTTCAAGACGCCGAAAGCCCTGCTGGAGGCGCTCTACAGCGATGGTGTCGCCAATGCCGATAGCGACGGCTCCTCGCCCTATTCCGATTATTTCTCTGATCACCTCAACGCCCTTTTCCAGGCCGACCGGGACAACACACCCCACGGCGAGGTCGGGGCCCTGGATTTCGATCCGGTCATATCGGGCCAGGACGGCACCCCGACGCAGGTGCAGATCGGCCAGCCGATCCTCCTCGACGACAAGGCGGAGCTTGAGGTCACCTTCCGCAACGGTGAAAAGGTGACACTCTACTACACGCTGGTGCGCGAACACGGCGGCTGGAAGGTCGATGACATCGCCAACCAACAGGGAGAATATCCCTGGAGCCTCAGCAAAATCTTCGGCGCGCAGTAAAGGGGATCGGCCTGATACAGGCACATCAATCCCATCGAGCTTGCCACGGTCTTCTGTGTTTCGAGAACTGGGTGAGCGAGCCTATGTAAATCAGCACGGGGTCTCCGAGCCGAAATCTACAATAGCTCTTTGTAATTCCTGGTGTTGACGGGGTCACTTGTCGACGCAAAATCACACGCTGACGCATGCAGCGGTATCGGAACCCCCATTGCGGGCGAACTAGCCACGCTGTTCAAGGCACTGAGCAAACTGTCAGCGCACCCGCCGCGCGGCCAACGCGGAAATCCCGCGAGAGGTGAATTACGCTCTTGAGCCGATTCGAACTTGCGTTCCCCCAAGCCATTTAGCTAAGTGTCGGCTAATCAGCTGATATCATAGAAGAATTTAGTCGCTCATAGTCATAAAGCTTCCAGAGATCGGCAATCATGCCCGATCAATAGAATTTTTCACTCGCGTTCGAGTTTCAACTTGAAGTCGGCAAGGGTCATCACGCCGATATCTGAGACATAGCAGTGGATGAGCTTCTCGATGACCGATGGTGTCGTTTTGCATTTAGTCGTAAGATTCCTGCCCTGGGCCTGACCCGGGCTAAATGCTAGGGGAATGGTGTCATTTGCGACGAAGTTGGCGTCCTCAGTCCGGTGGGATCACAGTCGGCATGACGCTTGGCGATTTCTGGTCGTTGGGCAGGCCAGCTTCTGCCTTCCAGTTCTCGGTGCCTTCTCCAGCGGCTGCATGTTCGCCTGCCGCAATTTCTTCTTCAGCTCGCCGCCAGTGTTTCTCGTGACTGCCTTCGGGGCGACCCTCTTCCTCCCATATCTGGTTGGCGCGCTCACGAATCTTCTGTTCTCTGTCCATCATTAGATCTCCTGCCAATTTCGGCTCAGCGCCGCCGGTAGCTGCAGCGTTCCCTGCCATAAGGGATGTCCCGATGTTTTATAGTGCTGTTGGATTTGCCGCGGATCCCTATCGTCCAACGATCCCGCTTGGGTGGGCGTCGGTCTTATCAGCGCCCCGAGAAGACGCTCCGCTAGGGTTTGGCGCTTTGAGTGATTTTTGCAGATGCCGCCAATCTATCTGTTCCAGTCAGCCACTTCGCTGGAACTTCCCACGCGTGCGGGGGTTCTCCTTCCCACAGAAGAAGAAGGAGGAGCATCATGACCGACGAACTCAGCGCTGGCTTCACAGGAATACCCGCAGAGCCACCGACAGGTGTCCGGAAGGTCGCAAAGGGTGCCAAGGACGCTGTCGTCCGTGAGAGTACCGCCGTGGTTGCGGGCGCTGCTGAGCATCCGCACACGGCAACCGGAATTGTCCTCACGATCGGCGCCCTCGCCTTCGCGATCGGCTACGTTCTTGGGCGCGATGCGTCGCCAAATAATTCTCGGTGGTCGTGATGGGGCTGATGGCGCGCGCCGAGCGCCAATCGAGTGGTGGCACGTCGTGCAAACTCGTTTTTCTCGCCCTGCTTGAAGAGCAGTACGTCATACAGTCGACTTCTCTCCAGCCGTCATGACTCTCCTTACATTCCACAGCTAGATTTTCTGGTTAGTGGGATCCAAATGCGCTGTTCGACAGCGGTCGGCGAACGTCAGTCGTGCGCATTCCCGATTTGCACAAAGCCAACGGCTCAGCAGGAGCTTCACTGTCACCGGATTGCTTGCGCTGGTGATCCTGGAGGCTTCGGTTGGACCAGCCATGCCTACTTCGGCTTCGACGTCCATAATCGGGACAAATCCCGATTGTGGATCCAGCTGTGGAAACAACCCCACCGTAATCTACAGTGAGCGCGACACCCAGAATCTTGACTCCTGGAGCCGGGCGACCATTTCGATTTCGTTCGCATCCCCCATAGCGACACTGTTCCTAACGGCAGATGAACCACCCAAGGCGGTTTTTTATATGGAGTTCTCCCTGCCATTGTTGCCAATGAATGCAATTGCGTCGATTTCGACTAGATATCCGTAGTGAAGTTCAGGCACTGGCACAACGGTGCGGGTCGGTTTTGCGTCCCCCAGTCGCTGCGCATAGATCTGATTGAAGCGCGGCCAGTTGCCGACCCCAACTATGTAGGCGGTCACTCTGACGAGGTCGGCGGGCGCACCGCCCGCAGCCTTCAAGATTGCCAACACGTTGTCGATAGCCTGCTCGACCTGCGTCTCGAAGCTGTCGTCATAGAGCGGCGCGCCGTCCGGCCGGATAGGAAGCTGGCCGGAGATGAAGATATGTTGAAAAGCGATCTTTGCCTGCACATAATGCCCTGCCGGGGCCGGAGCGCGACCTGTACTGACGTTTATAGGTACGGACATCACCAACCTCCAAAGCGCGGCCAGCGGGCCTCGACCACTTGCGAATGCCCGCGCACGACATGGTATGCGTCATGCTGCGCAGCGGTTGCACATGCATGGTTCGGCAGAATCCTCACCCGGTCCCCCACCGCAAGATCGGGCAGCTGCGCGCCAGACCCGGGACGAACTGCGATAATTCCGTGCTCCTGATTGGCGTCGGCAACAAAAATGTCGCCACAAAGGTTGCCATCGATGTCACAGACTAGACCGTAGCCCTGATCAACAACCTGCTTGGCCGTGCCGCGATCACGCGATAGCGACATCCACCCGCCATCGGTTATGATCCAGCCCTTTTCACGCTGATGTCCGATTACCGTCGCAAGAACGCTGAGCGCGATGTCGCTGACCTGGCAGATGCCGATGCCGGCCATGACCAGATCGAAGAAGACAAACACGCCAGCGCGGACTTCCGTCACACCGGAAAGATCCGTCGCATGATGCGCGGTTGGGGTGGAGCCAACGCTGACGACTGGACAAGATAGACCGGCTGCACGCAGGACCCGCGCAGCCTCCACAACGGCCACCCGCTCCGCTTCGGCATAGCGCTGCTGCGCCTCTACGCCGCCGCCCTTATAACTATCGCCAGCATGAGTCATCACCCCCCGCAATTCGGCGCCCGCCGCAACGGCTTGCCCGACTTCCAGAAGCAAGGCCTGATTGGCTGGCGCAACCCCGGACCGATGCCCGTCGCAATCGATTTCGATCATGGCCGGGATGGGTATTCCCGCATTCAGGGACGCCTCGGCGACCGTGCGGGCCTGATCGACGCTGTCGAGAACGACGACCAGATCGGCCCCCCTAGCCCGCAGTGCGAGAACACGGGCAATCTTGGAAGGGGTGATGCCGACAGCGTAAATCATGTCGCGAACGCCCGCGGACGCAAATTGCTCGGCTTCCTTCAACGTGGAGACAGTTGCCGGACCAGCAGGCGTGGTCATGACCCGGCGGGCAACGTCGACGGACTTGGCGGTTTTCAGATGCGGGCGCAGCGAGACACCTAGACCATCGAGCCGGCTCCTGAGCCGCTTGATGTTCCGCTCCATCCGCCCGGCGTCAAGCACGAGACATGGTGTTTCCAACGCATCAAGAGTCATTGCTGTCTCATTAGCGGCGACCACTTGAACCGTCGCTTCTTCCATCACTTCAATCTCCGTTCGCCCTCGATCTTGTCCTCGAATCATAAAGGTGGAAATTAATGATTTCTGAATGTCTGATTGAGGTAAAAGTTAATGATAACCTCTGACGATCTTGCTTTCTTTTCGGTACTGACGGGATCCAAATCGCTTGCCGAAAGCGCGAGGAAGCTGAATGTGACGCCCCCGGCCGTAACCCAACGTTTGCGGGCGCTTGAGGAAAAGGTTGGCGTGCGACTGATTGATCGGTCGGGGCGACGGCTGCTTCTGACGGAGGAAGGTTCGCTGGTCGCCTCTCACAGCGTGATTGTCAGTGAAGCGATCGATTCGCTGGTAGAGGCATTGGCCGACCGCAGGGGGGCCGTTCGCGGTCATCTCAGGGTTGCAGCACCCCACGGGTTCGGACGGCTCCATGTCGCGCCGGTTGTTGAGGCATTCGCGCGCGAACATGACGGCGCAACCGCAACGTTGCAGCTCTCCGATCATCCGGCGGCCCTTCTGCTTGAAAGCTATGACGTTGTCGTCCATATCGGCGAGCCAGGGCATCTAGATCAGGTGGTCACGACGCTGGCGGCGAACCGCCGGATACTCTGCGCTACTCCGCAATATCTCGACAGCGCACTCCCTATCCTTTCGCCGGCAGACCTCGCAAAACATCGTTGTCTGGCCATTCGGGAGAACCAAGAGGACGTGACCCTTTGGCGATTTACGGGGCCTGCACAGGAAAGCGTGACCGTCCGCGTGGATCCAGTCATGTCGAGCAATGACGGCGCCGTGATCCGCGATTGGGCATTGGCCGATCAGGGCATCATGATCCGATCCGAATGGAACGTGGCGGACGATCTGGTCGCAGGGCGGCTACGGCAGCTCCTGCCCGAGTGGAAGCTGCCGTCGGCCGATGTCGTGGCCATGCTCGGATCGCGACATGGACGAAGCGCGCGCACGACTGCGTTCTTGTCCATGTTGCGCCAGTCGCTGAAGCCCTTACCCTGGCAAATAATCGCCTCCGGCCAGCGGGATCAGTAGCCGAGGATGGACTTGGTCTCGAGATATTCCTCGAGCCCGTAGATGCCGTATTCGCGCCCATTCCCCGACCGCTTGTAGCCGCCGAAGGCGGCTGCTCCGTCCCAGGCCGGATAGTTGATGTGAACCTGGCCCGCCCGGATCCGCGTTGCGACCCTTCGCGCTCGTTCTAAATTGGAGGACTGCACATGGGCGCCGAGACCATAGACGCTGTCATTGGCAATCGAGATAGCGTCATCCTCATCCCTATAGGACATGATGGAAAGCACGGGGCCGAAGATTTCCTCCCGCGCGATCCGCATGTCGGGCGTCACCTCGGAAAAGATCGTCGGCCTGGCAAAGAAACCATGGTTCAGTCCGTTTGGCCGCCCGAGGCCGCCGCACAACAGCTTGGCGCCGTCATCGATGCCGGCTTGGATCATCGTCTGGACACGCTCGAACTGGGCGCGATTGGCAATAGGTCCCATGTTGGTTTGCGGATCACACGGATCACCAACAACGAGTGCGCGCGCAGTCTTCGCTGCCAAATCTTCGACCTCGGCAAGCCGATGCGCGGGAACGAGCATCCGGGTCGGCGCACTACAGGACTGGCCGACATTGCGCATGCCGGCCAGCACGCCCTTTGCAACTGCCTCGTCTAAATCGGCGTCATCAAGAAGAATATTGGGTGATTTGCCGCCGAGTTCCTGAACGACTCGCTTGACGGTGGGTGCAGCGGCCTGTGCGACGAGCACGCCCGCGCGCGTCGAGCCGGTAATGGAAATCATGTCGACCCCCGGATGGCTGGCAAGAGCCGCACCGACGCTCTCACCTGTGCCATTGACCAGATTGAACACTCCCGGTGGTGTACCTGCATCATGCATCAGCTGTGCAAAAAGGAGGGCGCTGTAAGGCGAGAGCTCGCTGGGTTTGAGCACGATCGCGCAGCCAGCAGCGATGGCCGGGGCCACCTTGGCAGTGATCTGATAAAGCGGCCAGTTCCAGGGCGTGATCAAGGCACAGACGCCGATGGCTTCCCTAGTCGTCGCCCGTGTCCCATCGACCGTAACGAAGGGATATTTCTCGAGAACCTCCATCTGGACCCGGATATGCTCGGCTGCAAAAGGCACCTGTGACGCGCGCGCAAAGCTGATCGCGGCTCCCATTTCCGTGACGAGGGCCCGCGCAAAAGCTTCGGCGCGCTCCTTCAGAAGGGAATGCATCCTGCCAAGCAGACTAATCCTTTCCGGCACAGGCATTTGCGAAAATGTCGGAAATGCCTTGCGGGCGGCCGCAACGGCGATGTCCACGTGGCGGGCGCTTCCCGCTGCAACCTGGCCGGTCACCATTTCCGACGTCGGATTGATGACGGGTAGACGGGTCACATCCCTGAATTCCTGCCACTGGCCGTCGATGTAGAAACTGCTTTCTCTTTCAATCATAAAGGTTTCCTTGCGCTACAACATGACGGCCATTTCGCGGGGGCTAAAGTGACCCAAAGGGTAAAAAGGGCGGGCAATCAACGGAGGCCGAACGCCGTGACCATGTCGGCCATATCTTAGTCAGTTCCGCTACAAGTGTGGCATCGATAGTATTCGAGGATGGCGAGGCATTTGCATCCTCTCGTCCTATCACTGCTCTAAGCGCCGTTTCACGTTTTCGATCCCAAACACAGGGCTTGTAAGAACTGGAATGCAGTGTGTCATTCCCCGCGCCGCACGCGCCATCGATGCTTGCGCCAAGACGATCACGTCAACCTTCTGCGATAGCTCTTCGAGAGCTTGGCGCAATTGCGCATCATGGGTCTCCACGTCCCCGCCGGCGAGGAGTTGAAACGCGCCCTGAACAAGCACATAGTCGACCGTCACGTCCTTGCCCGCTTCATGTGCATGGCGCTTCAGCAGATCCACCGTCGGAACCAGCGTCGTGGATAAGGTCGCCATGACGCCGATGCGATTTCCATGCTCGACGGCGGCTTTGGCCATGCCTTCGTCAATGCGAAAAAGCGGCACAGGGCAAAGCGGCGCAATGGCATCGACTGCCGGTCCGAGAGTCGAGCAGGTGACGACAATCGCATCTGCCCCGGCGTCGACCGCCGACCATATGTAGATCGCGAGCCTCCGTATCGTCAGATCCGACAACGACCCGCGCTCAATCGTATCCCTCAAGAGGCCCTCGTCGAGAACCGCGAATGGCTTCCAGTCGGGCAGATGTTGTTTCGCGAGGTCCTCAAACTCGGAAATAAGGCCCGAAACGGTATGGATAAAAGCCATGTTTCTGGCTGGAGCGCTTGGTATCAACATATGATTTCCATATAGCTTTCACGAAGATCTCGCTCATCTGCGGCCAAATCGCTTCAGATGGCGCCCACTTCAATTTTCGATCTGTCCGTAAAACGCGACAACCGGAATGGAGTCGGATCGACGCATGGCGCGTCGCCCGCGACCAGATCCGCCGCCAGATGGCCAATGCCAGGGCCAGCCCCGAAGCCGTGTCCGGAACAGCCTGCGGCGGCGTACACGCCTGCGATGTTGTCCACCGGTGAAATCACGGGTATGGCGTCCGGTGTACAGTCGACATATCCACCCCAGGAGGACACAATGCCTGCATCGGCAATGGCGGGGAACAGAGCTTTTACCCGAGTCATTATGGTTGCCACTAGCCGCATGTCCGGAGCTGGATCGAGTATGCGGATACGTTCAAACGGGGTTGGCCTGTCGAGATGCCAGCGACCGAGCGTTTCCGGACCCTGAAAGAACGAGCGGCCCATGCCGATCTCGATGGTACTCAGTCGCTTGATGAACATGGGCATAAACGGGCGGGCGTAGCGGATGCTCTGCGGTGTGAGTTCGAGCTTCGCCCTGCCGCTGACGGCTACCGTGTAGCTGCCATCGATCCGGCGCGTCAGGGCACAGTCGGACGTATAGATTGCCCCGCCAAAATCCGGCGCAGGGCCAGTCCGTAAGGCGGTCTGACGGACGCTGGCCTGGGGTAGCGAAACCGCATGCATGCGCAGGAAAGCAGAAGCCCAGGCGCCGGCTGCACAGAGTACGGCGCTGGTGCGGATGGTGCCATTCTCAGTGACGACGCCACTCACTTGCCCATTGGTGATGTCCAGGCCGCGTGCCGCGCAGTTCTGATGAATGGTCGCGCCATGCATGCGCGCGCCCTCAGCTATCCGGGGGGCGGCGAGCCATGGCTCGGCTTTGCCGTCGTCTGCCGCATGGACACCGCCCAGCCACTTGCGGCCGCTAGCCGCAGGAACGGCGGCGGTGGCCTCATCGGCCGTAAGCATCCGCGTATTAACGTCGAACCGTCCGGCAACCTCGCGCCATTTGTCCCATTCGGCGAGTTGCTTTTGATCGGAGCTCGCATAGATGAGCCCGCAACGGCGGAAGCCAAGGTCATGCCCGATCTCTTTGGTGAGCTGCTCCCACAGCCGCAGCGCCAGATTGGCGATCGGCAACTCACGTGCATCGCGGTTCTGCCGGCGGCACCAGCCCCAGTTCCGGCTCGACTGTTCGCAGCCGACATATCCCTTTTCGATCAGCGCCACCGACAGGCCGCGCCGCGCCAGAAAGTAGGCCGCGCTGGCGCCGACAATTCCGCTGCCGATCACTACGACATCCGCAGATTTGGGTAGCGCTTCATCACTGCAGATATGGTGGATTGTAGGGGACATCGGCGCCTCGACGATGAATAAGAACTGGCAGTATCGGCAATTAGTGCCGCAGAATGCACCTACTGCATCAGCATTTCGGTATTTTGCGCCGAATATTGCCGGCATTCAGCGAATGACGCGGAAGAGGCGGCGCGAGCCTCGAAGCATCGCGAAGCACGCGACAACGCCTACATCGGTGGACCTGGACGGAAGTACGTGGTCTTCCGAGATTCTCTGGTCTTCACGGGTATGCTTCTGAGCCTCTCTTTCTCGCGCGTCGCACCCTGATGGGGTCCGCAGGATGATGGGTTTTCGCGGAACTGCTTAGCTCTACTGAACGACCGATATGACGGCGTAAAGCTGCCGAGGTGTCCACTGCCGGCGGGCCTCGCCCGCGAAGGGCCGACCCGATCTGTATGATGTGAATGGATACGAACTGTGGACCAATATTTTCGAGCCTGCGGCACTGATAGCACCGGCTTCAACTTCACGGCTCAGTTCCAATATCCTATCGAATGGGAGCGTCGCGCTATCTTACATTCGTAGACCACGTTCCGTGTACGGAAGCGACAGAGGCGTAGATTTTATCACCAAATGGTGCTATTTCTAACGTCATAACACGGAGGCCAGCGGATGCGCTCAACCATTAATCTCGATGACGCCCTCATGGACAGGGCTAGATCATTGACCGGCACCAAAGAAACCGCAGCACTCGTTCGTCAGGCGTTGGAGACGCTGGTTCGAGTGGAGTCAGGAAAACGCCTCATCGCTCTTGGGGGAACCATGCCGGATGCCGAGGCAGCTCCGCGCCGTCGGAGCACGGCGGTTAAGTGATATTAGTGGACACCTCGATCTGGATTGATCATTTCCGACATGGCGATGCCGAGCTACGAAGGATAATCGAAGATGATCGACTACTTTGCCATCCGAGCGTGATTGGCGAGTTGGCCCTTGGCAGCCTTCGCGACCGCGGCAGCGTCATTGCTTTTTTGATAGCTCAGCGCGGAGCTGTTGTCGCCACGCACGACGAAGTCATGACGATGATCGATCGATACGGCATTTTCAGCATGGGTATTGGCTACACTGATGCCCATCTGCTAGCGTCCGTTCTCCTCGAGCAGAAAGCAACCTTGTGGACCAGAGACAAGCGACTGCGAGCAGCGGCCGAAAAGGCGGGCGTGTCACTACACATTGCGGCCGATGAGCCTCACTAGATGCTTGAGCTTTATACCTAAATAGCCTTTGAACAGGTTTTCCGAACCTTTACTGCTCTTGAAGAGAATCGAACTTTAACTCTGGCCGCCTACCTTAATCGCCTCAAAGATAAGATAGCGGTATTGCCGCAAGATTATCTCCAAATGGCAAGATCTTGTCGCCGTCGTACAGAACCAATGCCGCCGCGCTCACCTCAACGGAGCGACGCGCAGGAAAAAACCGTCATCCGCGTTCTGGCCTGATCGATGCCGCATCTAGGGCGGCCAATGATTCTGCACGCCCCAGTCGCCTTGATGGGAATCGAACCTAAGGCCAATTTGTTATCGAAACCCGTCGAAGTTTCAAGAATGCTCGAGTCTGGAGACTGAAGCGAAATTCTCACGCGCTAACGCCACAATGCCGATATTGGAACAGCGGACAAACGTTCCCCGAAAGGGATCACCCTGTCATGGTCGTACAAGACGATACCCGAAACAAACTTTTCTCCGGATGCTTCGGCCAAAATTCGCAACCCCGAAAAATCGGAATTCGAGACGGTTGCCGCCGCTTTTATCTCAATACCGACGATCCGCCCTCTTCTATCTTCGATGACGATATCGACTTCGTTCTGCTGCTTGTCCCGAAAGTGCGAAAACTCGAAGCGAGTTTGCCCACCGCTGGCGAGTTTGAGGATTTCCCCAAAAACGAAAGTCTCCAGCAACGCCCCGAACTGGCCCCTGTCGTCGCGGAGGCGCTCAAGAGAGAGGTCGCGAAGGGATGCGAGAAGACCAGAATCGAGGAAATGTATTTTCGGCGTCTTGGTCAGGCGTTTTAGTTTGTTGGAAAACCAAGGTTGCACGGTTCGAGCGAGGAACAGGCTCTCGAAGATTCCGACGTATTTTTGCGTTGTGATGTGGTTCATCCCGATGGCAGCCCCGATCCCGGAATAGTTCACGAGCTGGCCCGAATGCTCTGCCAGAATGCGTAGTAGTCGCGGCATTTGAGCAATCTGCTCGATTTGCGCGATATCGCGAACGTCGCGTTGAACGATCGCCTGGATGTAATCCGCATACCAGTCCTGTCTGCGGCTCAAGGTTTTGCGGCCCAATGCCTCGGGATATCCACCGGCCAGAACCGCAGCCATCAGGTCGTCTCCGACGATTGGTTCTCCGGCCTTTGCTTCATTTTGAAAGGCATCCTGCAGAAAGCTGCTGCCGGCGCTTCTGATCTCGCTTTGCGCAAGCGGCAGCAATCGAACGACCTCCATGCGCCCTGCGAGCGAGTCTGCCACGCGTGGCAGCGTCATAAGATTGGCTGAACCTGTCAGGAGGAAACGCCCTGGGCGCTGGTCGATGTCCACACTCTCCTTGATCGCCAACAACAGCTCGGGAGCGCGCTGAATTTCATCAATAATGGCGCGGTCCATACCCCTTACAAAGCCAACTGGATCCTGTCGCGCTGCCTCCAGGGTCGTCCCATTATCCAGCGTGTAATACTCCATCCCCTCGTTGGCCATCTTCCTGACCAAGGTCGTTTTGCCTGATTGTCGGGGACCTACGATCAGAACGACTCGCGTGTCTGACATGGCGTCGGTAACGCGTTGCTTAACGAGCCTTGGATACAGCGCCATAGCTTCATTCCATTGGTGACCGTTTGAAACTACAGCGATGACCAATTGAAAGTCAAGTGTTGACCAATTGAAATTCAGGCGGCGGCCATTTGAAACAACAAACCAGAAGTCAGTGGCATGCTAGATAGCGATATGAGGTAGGCAGAGACCATCGCATCCTCAAGCCCACCAGCTTTTAACAACGGAAATAATGCAGCTCTTGAACCAATTCGAACCCGCGTTCCACCAAGCCATTTTAGCTAAGTGTCGGCTAATCATCTGGTATCATAGAAGAATTTAGTCGCGCATAGTCACAAAGCCTCCAGAGATCGGCAATCATGCCCCACTCATTGGAATCTTTTATTCGCGTTCGAACTTCGACTATAAATCGGCGCGCACTTTGCCTCTAGTTCCCCGAGTTGACGCCCTGCGGCGGTGCGCCATGAGCTTCAGCCCGTGGCGAGATGGCGAATGCAAGGTTCCATCTGCATGCAACCAATCCATTTCCCTAATCTTTCGGTTGGTCGGCGATCGATAGTTATCGGAGAATCCCAACTCACCAGGCTCCATTGAATCTTGCATTACCGTTCAACGCAATCTACATTATGTTCAACATAGGAGATTGTAATGGGTGCTCAACTACGAACCGCTGCAGAAAGCGAAGCAAAAGTGGCGTTGGCCCGCAATAAGCTCGTACTCGAACAAGCAAAGGCTGTCGGCCTTCTCGGCACGGCGAAGAATACCCGTTTGTCGGGACGTGTATCGTCCGAATTGATCGAGGCGGCCAAGAAGCGCGCGCATGTCACTTCCGACACTGAACTTCTGGAACTGGCGCTTTCCCGGCTTGCCCTAGAGGATGATTTCGGCGCGCGTCTGGTGGGGCGCAAAGGCAGCATCTCGGCGGATCTCGATCTTGAGGTTTGATCTCTCCGAAACGCTGCGATCACTAAAACCACAGAAGTATGCCGGGACGCTCGAGCGCAGGCTCGACGAAGACCTGTCATGGGTCGTCGACGAACCGGCAATCGGCGGACCATTGTTCCTCGACACCAGTGTCTATCTGGATGTGCTACAGGGGCGCTCGCCGGTTGAGGTTGATGCACTGCTGCGGTATCGCCTATGCCACCATTCCGCAGTCTGCCTGTCGGAGCTGACCCATGCGTTCGGCCGATTAGACCCCAAGCATGCCACCACCAAAGCGGTTCTCGAAACGATCGCCGAGACTGTAGACGACATCCCTGAGCACCGTCTTCATGCTCCGGATACAGCCATGTGGGGACAGGCGGGTGTGCTGGCGGGGCTGCTGTTTCGGTTGAGCAACCTTCCTAAAGGGAAAGGGCATGAGAGGCGTTTCGTCAATGACGCCCTTGTTTTCCTACAAGCGCGGCAGCTAGGCGCGAGTGTGCTAACCGGTAATGTGCGAGATTTTGATTTCCTTTCGCAAATCATGCCAACCGGACGGGTCATTCTGTACCGAGTTATGAGCTTGTGAGCGGTGAACCAAGTGCAGGGCACTAAGCGGCCGCGTGTCATAATTTAGCTTATCTGTTATTTAGCCGGTTAACTATTTTTAGCTTGGTGCAGACTTGGAAATAACCAGTATTTTCAGCCCGTTACAAATTTAACGATGGTTTAATCACGTACCAAGAAACGACAGGCTTCCTCTGACATGATGACCACGATCTACTTTTAGAATTCGCCATTGAGGACAATGTACCCGTCCCCTAGTCCCTCGACGTGCGCACGCCCACGGAATTCTGCGAATCCTTCCAGCAGTGTGATTTCTATCCTTGGTGCAACGACAATTAAGTCGCTGGACTTGATCAACTGCGCCTTAGAATATCCGTTGCTATAAAGTTCGAATGCCTCAGGTGTTTTAAAGAAAAAGCCGCCCTGCTTCAGTATGCTCCCCTTTGAAAAAGGCGGAAAGAAACCATCGCGAAAACTCTGTATGACTCGGTAGCCTGCCGGTGGTTGCATAGGTGGATGATCTTCGCCCGCCTGTGCTTTGCATACTTCTGCATTCCCTACCAGGGCTCCACAAAGAGCCCCCGCAACAAAAGACCTACGATTGGGTTTCATTTACGGCTCCCTCGCCACTGCGTCCTCAAGCATGATACTGGTGCATGAACAGCCAATGCCGCGGATATCCGGGTCTTTGCACACAGGGTCAGAACAAGATCAGTGCGAAATCGTACGTTTATCAGAGAAAGTGATGCTCAGGACCGATATTAATCCCCAAACCCGCGTCCGAAATAGCATTTCACCCTAAAATATCCTTTTCAGCACAGGCGGCAAACAACGGAAAACATGCACGAATTCGGCGTACGATTTCGCACTGATCTTGTTCTGCCCCATAAGGGCACGAACATGTCTCGGGGGACAACCGGATTCGCCTTGTCGCGCGAATCCGGACTGCCGGGGTTTCATGGGCAAACCCCTCACCGCGACCGGTCGGTAGCCTGAACATCTCATCGCGGTCGGCAAGACCGGACAGATCGGACGTCAGATCGAAGAGCTGCTGAGCAACGAGATGGAAGACGTCGCCTTCCCGCTGGATGCGGCTATTGATCACCATCATGCTGGATCCGAGTACGATACGCCGGCGGCGTTCGAATAAGGTTGGCCAAGACGACCACGTTGGCCAGCCCGGTTTCATCCTCGACGGTCAGGAACATGGCACCCTTGGCCGAGCCCGGCTTCTGGCCCACGAGCACGAGGCCTGCGTCATCAGCCAGCGACCGTCCGGGGCGGACATCACCTCGTCGCAGGTGACGATGTTGCGGGCGGTGTGAGCCCGCTCTTAAACTCGCGGGCAAGCTCGGCCTCGATCCAATACTCAACCGGCTCCTTTTTCCGCGTCTTCCACTGCCAACCTGGCGAGAGCCAGCGCGGCATCTCGCGTCTTGGCGGCCGCGATAAAACGGCCGTTGTGGCAGAAGCTGGCGCCGTCGACGCCGGTGGCCACTTCGAGGTCGAGACCGCTCAACCCGGCCCAAGCAGCCGGAAGGTCGGCGCGCAATTCGAACCCCTGCTCCGCGCGGCGAATTCCGCCCAAGCACCAGTCGGTCTCACGCGGATGGACCACGAACAAGAGATGATCAGCGCCTGCTTTCACAATTGCCGACCGAAATGGCATACCCATCGGCAATTCGAGAACACGGCTCTCGCCTGCAAGCGCGATCGCCTGCAGGACTAACGCTTCAGCGCGCAATTTCGCATGGATTGCTGTAATTTTCGCTTCGACGAAACTGCGGGCGATTGCAATCGCGGCATGGAATGCCCGATCGGTCGCCTCCGGATCGCCATCATCGAAGACCGGCTTCAATGTTTCGAGCAACGACGGCAAGGTCAATCCGCCCAGCAGGCCGACACTATCCGGGCTGAGCGCGCCGTTGTCGACAAGATCAATCGGTAAGACGAAGCTGGCATCGAAAGCAGCATGCACGGTATCGACAACGGCGCGCGGAACAGAGAGGGCTGTCAGGTAGTCGCGACCGAAATGTTGCCAAATCAACCCGAATGAACTGAAGGGCTGACCATCGACGCGCCGTGGTGCGGCGCGCTGGTGATGATCGAAGATCCCGGTAGTTGCATCATAGGCGCCGCCGACATCGTAGACGATGCGATCGGCGCCAGGCGTAATCCATTCCGGCGCCCTGCTACGAACCAACCGCGCGTCAGGGAAAAGCCGTATGAGAACAACGCTGGACAACACTTCGTCGGCATGAAAGCCGCCGGAATGGGTGACGAGGAAACTTGGAGCCATAATACGGCCGGGACCTTACTGTTTGCGAGTTGCACGGACCGTGCAAATAACCAAATTTGTTTGTCATCTCAACTTACCACCCCCAAAGTGGATTATCCGGCTGTTGAACTTTGTGGAAATGCTGGCATTGAGTGCCGCCTCGGCCCGCCGCGTTCAGCAGATAGGCATCGTATTCATTGGCGAACGGCCTACACTCGTCATCTTCCCAACGTTGTCCCGATTTCAACAAACCTATTAGATCCCACAGAGACCAACCAATATCGCGTAGCCGGGAGAGTTTTATTTTTGGCGGCGCTTGGAACGGAGCCATTTCCTATCTTCCTTGACCATTTATCACGCGGCTAGGGCTGTACCAATCATAACGATACCTCATTGCGGCAGACGATAGACCTCGGCATTGTCCTGCCGCTCCCGGAGGCCTTTATACGAAGCATGCCGGAGTTTGCCGTCATCGGTCCAGGCACGATATTCGATCTCGGCTATCAGTGTCGGCTGGACCCAGACGACGCCACGCTGTTTCAGCGCGATCGGCGCCCGCGAAGTCTTGAGCTTGTCTAGATCCCTGCGAAGCCTGATTGCATCGCGTTCATTGAAACCCGTCCCCACATTGCCGACGTAAACGAGATCGTCACCTCTATAGGCAGCGAGAAACAAATTGCGGATACCACCGTGTGCGACAGCGGAAGGTTCATAGCCGACGATAAAAAAGCTATCGCTCTGGACGCATTTCACCTTGATCCAATCGCCCGTACGGCCGGAGCGATAAGGCCGGACACAGTTCTTGGCGATGATACCCTCAAGTCCGTGCGCGCATGCGGCGGCCAGCAAGTCGTCGCCATCGGCTTCGACCGCCTCGGATAGCTTTATGACGCCTGCGTGGTCGGCCAAAAGGCCATCCATGATCTGCCGACGCTCCGCGAGATCCAGCCTTGTCAGGTCGTGTCCATCGAAATAAAGGAGATCAAAGGCGTAGAAGATCGCCTCGTCCGCCCGGCGGTGCTCGCCCCTTCCCCCAAGAGCACGCTGAAGGGCGCCAAAGCTCGACTTTCCCTTCTCATCCAGGACGACCGCCTCTCCGTCGAGGATCATCGTCGTGCCGAACTCCGCAGCCTCGTTGGCGATTGTCGGAAAGCGATCAGTCCAATCGTGCCCTCCCCTCGTGAGGATCCGAACGCGTCCGGGTTCAACGTGGATAGCAAGCCGGTAGCCGTCCCATTTTTTCTCATAGAGCCACTGCGACCCTTTGGGGACGTTGGACGTCAGAAGCGCTAGCGCCGGCTCGATCCGCTCCGGCATGGGATCGAGCGGCAATTGCGGCTGATCTGGATCACGAGGTTTGCGCGCCCGGCTTCGCAGCGGCATTTCCGAGGTGGCGAGAAGTGGCTTTGATGACTTACGCGGGGACTTCGTCATGGAAAACAGTGCAACAGAGAAAGCTTAATGAGTCGAGTCTTTCCTCATCCCGACAATTCGCCAAGCATTCCATCCCTTTCCCTGGTCGTACCGCAGGCTAATCCCATTCGGCAGGAGCGCACTCACCCTGGATGCATGAGACTGCTTGCCCAATGGCTCGGTGTTCGCCAGTAAATCGCCGCCAGAGGCCGAGGAAATATCTGCAGCAATCCGAACCGGAACGAACCCCGAGACGAGAGGCAAAGGACGTCCTTCTTTGGCTCTCTTCACCCATTTCCGAACAAGATTAGCATTGACGCCGTGCTCCAGAGCTAGACGCGAGACCGAAACGCCGGGTTCCAGGCAAGCCGCGACAAGCCAATCTCTCCACGCAGGGTCATATCGACGACGGCCGTCGCGACCAACAAGCCGCACTTGCAGTTGAGGAGCATCTTCATCCATGATTTGGTGTCCACCTATTTTTGGTGGAAACTTCATGCATCATAGCACCGCGCTTCAGAAGGCGCACAGAAATTCGCGCTTACGGCAAAACAGTCGAGACAGTCGGATGACATTCAAAACCTCTCCGTTCAATAGCCCATGATCTTTGCTCCAATTTTTTCTCTATTGGGCCTTTTTGTTCTCTTCGCTCTGCCGTTCTTTGGCATTGTGAGCACGATTGTCCTCATAGGCGGCGCCGTGGTGAGATTGATTGCCGGCAGTAGAGGTCGCCTACTCTCCCACAAGGCGCGGGCATGGCTGTGGGCGTTCGGGGCACTCACACTTGCGCTGGACCTGTGGACCGGCATTCTGATCTATGACGCTATCGGCATCAGTTACGAAGTACATCAGCAAACGTTGAACCGAGCGGCGCGGCAGGACTTCGTATTGGAACGTGACTTTCAATATGGCGAACTATGGATTCCAGCCGGAAGCCAAATCCAGCGGTACGACCCCTTTGATAACGGCGAGAAAGACCTGCCACTTGCGTTGCGTGGCCTGCGCGCGGTCCATTTCCCTCACCCGGTACAGGTTGCGGGTGTCAGCGCCATTGCGATGGAGGTTTCTTCAACCAGGCTTGAGCTGGCGACGGATCAAACCATTGGTCCACTGTTTACATACAACGCAAAGGGGGAATTGACTCGCGACAGCCAGCTTGCTGCCCTTGCATGCAAGCAAGGACAGCTCGCTCGTTTCGATGCGCCTTTAATTCCCTACGATGTCGTCGCTGAATTTGCCAAGCCGGAGCCTGACGGCCCCGCGGCGCGGTTCAAGCCAAGCCAGTGGCAGTTCCTCGGTTGCGCAGATGATGGTCCGATCGGCCTGCCGCACATCCCGCATCACGACTGAATTGAGCGCCGTTCTGATGCCAGAAGCAACCCAGGCCAATACCCGAAAACGCGTCGTTGTGGATCACGGTCGGCGAGGGCTCGCACCATTGCAGAGCTGCGCGCTTTCTCCTATTCCTGTCCGGCTACCGGTACGGTGGAATTCCGCCGTGGGTCAAGATTGAGCATGGGCACCGAGGCGTTCGGCAGCATGGTAGTCGGTAATTGTCCATTCCATTTTTCCGCCTGAGTGAGGAAGATTAGGTTGGGGTTGTCGCGCAATGCATCGCCACGAGCTTTGATCGCTTTTGCCTCTGCATCCCCACGAAGTTGGATCGCTTGTGCATCGGCTTCCGCCTGCAATCGCACGGCGTCGGCCTGTGCCTCCGCATCAGCCCGGCGGGCATCAGCGGCGGCTTGGGCCTGCGTAACGGTGATCTGCGCCTGCACCTTTTCCCGCTCGGCGTTCTGCCTCAATTTCTGCACCTCCACCTCGGCCAGCATGCGCTGCTCTATGCTGTTCACATAAGCGTCAGAGAAGTCGATATTCTCGACCTGGACACTGTCGACCTGTATTGGTCCTTGAATGTCAGCCTCGATCGCCGATTGAACATCAGCATTGAACTGCGCCCGGTTCTGAATGACTGAGGCGGCGGTGAATTTGCCGAACACCGTTTTCACATCCTGCGGTGCGCGGCGTGAAACGAGTCGAGATTCCAGATTGGTGAGTGAGCCGAATTCGGAATAAACCTTCTCGACCGCCTCGGGTGGAACGTGCCAGGAGATCGTCACTCGCATGTTGGCCGGCTGCTGGTCCTGCGAATAGGCCTGCATCTGTTGATGCTCGTCGCTCTGACAGGTCGCGCCGTTCTGACATGTCCAATAGGTCACCTGCTGGGTGACGGGAATTTTCACAACAGTCTCGATCCATGGCAGCTTGAAATGTAGGCCCGGCTCGGCCGTGCCAACCATGGCGCCGGTGCGAAGGACAACGCCACGCTCGCCCTGGTCGATCGTGTACCATGAACCGAAGATGATTGTCGCAGCAACAACGACAGCGACAATACCCAAAAGAGCCGTCATCCAGCCCTTGTACGTCATGGACGCTACGTCAATTTCTCGGTTCGCCATCGGTTTTCTCACCTTCTCTTCGATGGCGGAGACATAGATGAGTCGCCGCGAAAATGCACCGGTGTTGAGTTGCGCGAGATTTTGATTCGCATTTTCATTTTGCGCTGACCCAGCTTGGAAAAACCAACCATATGAAACGATTGATCATTGTAAGTTTTTGCTGGATCTTGGTCAAACGCAAAGCCGGGCTAAATCATTACGGAAATCAACAAATCTATTATTGCAGTGGGGCAGGAATTATCCAGCACCTTGTCGATCGATCGAGAGCGTTTCGACCTTTTGTTCCTGATCGTCGCCCATGTTTGATGTTGGTTTTGTTCGACTTTGAACACGCCGAACATCTGCTGGAAGGACTTGAATACTGTGGTGACATGAAGGGCGGAGATATTCTCCACCCTTCATTTGTTTATCGTAACACCCGTATACTCATGCAATTTAACAGTTCGGGTCCAAGGCGTTCAGCTCTTCTTCATGGCAGCAGTCTTGCACTGATCACGGAACTTCTTGCGTTCCTTGCCATGCAGACCTTTGGCGTCAGCGTCAGCCGAACATTTCTTAGAAATAGCCTGCTTTTGCGTGTCGGCAGCAGCCGGCTTTGCGGCCGTGGTAGTGGTTGCTGCCTTTGCTGTGTCGGCGGTTGCTGCAGCAGCAGGCTTGGCAGTGGTATTTGTGCCTGTGGTAGTAGCGGCTGAAGATGCTGCAAAGGCCGAGCCGGAGAATGCGAGCATGCCGGCAAGAGCGAGAGCATAGGTGATTTTCATGTGTTGCCTCCGAAAGTTAGGGGGTGTCTTAAGGACGCATGTACTTGTGCATGCTGCATCTGAACCAGATATGAATGTTCGAAAAGAGGGGTTACGCTGTGCGACTGAGCTTTTTCTCCTTGAAACGACCATCGGCAACAGCGACTCGGAGCTGCAGAACCCGATGAGCCCCAATTGGTGCTCAACGCATCTGACGCCTCTTGTTCATCGGGCATTGACAGGGCTGTTGCCAGCACGTTCGGCCAGCGAGCAGAATCTTGGGCTCCTCTCTATTCCCTACGTGCTACCGATGAGCGTCCGGAGCCGATCGGCCATTTCATCGGGGTGTTGAGTTCCGCGAGATTTTGACCCTGATTGCCATTTTGCGCTAACCCGCACGGCACATGCAGTGCCTTGAAAACATTGATAGTTTAAATTTTCGGTTGGAGCATAGCCAAAGGCAAAACTGGATTAAATTGTCACGGAAATCAACAGGCAACGGCACATGCGGACCCGTGAACCGGCAATCGGCCTTGGATTATCGGCCGCTGCAGCACATCGGCGGCAAACAGGAACCATTGTTTGCAGAGAGAGTTTAACTCATTCGATGTGACCAGTTCACGGCCCGGCATCAGTGGTAAGGCCGGAGGAGAAGACGATGAACGAGGATTGCGATAGCGAGGTACGCCGCCGCGCCTATGTGATATGGCAGGCGGAAGGCGAGCCGCAGGGAGAAGAGTTGCGGCATTGGTTCCAAGCTTCCGGTGAGGAAAAGGACAGGAACACGAACACCAAAGAGTCGGATTCTAAAAGCCCGGAGGGCGGTCCGGATGCCGCGGCTACCGACAGCGACCCGAATGCCGCCATCAAGAAGGAGCGTGCCAAGGAGCGGGAAGGCGAACAGCCGCCCGAACCAAAGGGTGGCGCTCCGCGGCAAGCTGCCGGATAATCAGCCCGATCAGCGACTGAAGGTCCACGCGTTCGCCGGCTTCAAGGCCTTTCGTGCACCTATAGAAAAGCAGGAGATTGACTGATGACTTCCACTGTCAAAGAGCCCGCCCGAAACCTTACCGCTTTCTTCGACCGGCATTCCGATGCGGAGCAGGCGATCGATGAGCTGATCGACGCCGGCATATCAAACGATGCACTGAACATAACTCCCGGAAACGAGAGCGATCGACAGGGGGAAGGGCATCTCGACCTCCTGGATATATTGTCACGATCCTTCTACTTCTCTGACGAAGAGCGGGAATTGTACGCCGAAGGTCTGCGACGCGGCGGCTATCTCCTGACGGTCCGCGAGACCAGCCAGGAACAACATGACAAAGCCCTGAAGATCCTTTCAGAAAACGGCAGCATCGATCTCGATCAGCGGGCCGAGGATTGGCGTAAGGAAGGCTGGATCGGCAACACCGGCTAAGCCATCTTTTGCGAAGTCCGCTCCGCCAATCCTCGAAAAGCCTGGTGTTCGATCCTCGTCAACGGTCAAGCAAAAGCCGCTCGAGTTTGCCATTGGGACTCCCCAACAACAAATCCTTGAACAAGGCAGAGACGATCCGGGGCCGCACACCTGCCCTCTCATCGATCAGCACCACCGAGAGCTTTTTGATCTCGATGGTGATAGTGCGCCCATCGTTGCTGCGACGATACTTCCAGGAGCCAAGCAGATTGAACCCGTTCTGTATCGCCCATTCAGCAATCATCTGCGCCATCATGACGTATCCCGATGCGGAGATGACGACGGCTAGTTCGCGCGCTCAAATCACTCCGCTACTGAATGCATAGCTGGAATGAAGGAAAGAGATCCAGCCCGAAATTGGTTGCGCCGCGGATTGCCCGAGCGCTGTTGCAAGTGAGACTCACAGAGATCAAGTACCCATTTGGTCGCATTGGCCTCGCGAGGCCGCGGGCGTTATTTCCGGTTCGTTCAAGATCGCCATTCATAGTTCTATAATACGTGGTTTTATGAACTGTCAAATGTTGTGTTTCCGCCATGGATGCACGGCAGCGAGTGGCACTGAATCTCAGGCGAATACGGGTTATGCGGGGGATCTCGCAAGACAACCTCGCGCTTGAGGCCAATGTCGAGCGCGCCTACGTCGGCTATCTCGAGCGCGGCAACAAGAACCCGACTGTCACCACCCTTGAGAAGATTGCCGAAGCGCTGGCTTGCGATATTTCGGAGTTCTTCGTTCCGGTGGCCGATGATGTCGTCACGGTGAAGCCGCTGAAGAGTGGACGGAAGCCTTCGCGGGCTTAACGCCAAACAGCGTTGCACAGGAACCCGGGATAAATTGCGTGCCTAGCTTCTAAAATTTGGCGGCTGCGGCTGACATTATCAATCGAATTCTTGCGAGAATCTGCGCAGAGGTTCGCCAATACAGCCACCCCCGCATCCATGATTCCGGCAAGCTTACACCGGCCGGAAAGATCCCCACTCCCTCGGTTCTGGATTCGTGTCAGCATCCAACCAGCCACGGCCCGGCCCCATACTTGCGGCACCTTCGGCCTAACGGACCTGCGCTCTCAACTCAAAATTCACAACCTATAGAAGGGAATACCAACTCGGCGAAGCACCGCTACGCGCTGAGTTTACCAATCGGCATTACGAATAAAAAAAGGAACTTTGAATTTAAAAAAATGCTGCGACACCCGTTGCCTACCCACGCTGCCACCATATCTTGGCTAGAACTGCGCATCTCTGTCGTCATGGAGGAGGACGTTATCATGCCAGGCAAAGAGTGGGTAATTGGTCGGGCAGACGAATCAAAACGACAATGCCGCGAGCAACTCCTGCAGAAGATCGATGAAGCTGTCCAGCAGCTTCTACAAGCAGGATGGGAATCCTACAACATCGCGGAAACGCTGGTTGAAGTCGCTGACGACTATCTAAATACTCTCACGGGTGCCATCGGGATGGATTCACCCTCAACATTATAGCATTAATCTGGCATCCACGGCCTCAGGCCCCAAGAAGTCTTTACAGAATTTGGAATTCGAACCTTTGATGGCAGCGAAATTGACATCGTTTAGGCGTTGTCTGAGCGAATGTCTGCAATCTATAAGTGCAAGCAATAGACAAGTGTTCGCCTGTGCCGAGATGAGATTCGCCAAGGGACAACGGTCATTTTATGGATCAGCTTCGAATGCAAATCCGGGTCCAAGCGTGATGAAGCTAGACAATTTGTGAATTTGCGCAACGTACTGTTGCCAGAAGGTTGCTCTGTTCTAGCGCTAGCCGAACGTCAACGCGTAAGGTAGCCTTCTCAAAAGCACCTCTCAGCTGCCGCGATCAAGTGGGTGGTCAACGAAAACGCGGTGTTGATCAGCGACATAGAGCAAGCGGCAGCTCCCCGGCCAAGGGCACAAAAGTGTCCTATGATCTCGGTCAGGATCGCCGGACCGGAAAGCCGAAGGCGGAAAACGTCAACATTCTCTAGGTAGTCAGCCGAAAGCCCGTCGAGGGCTTCTTTCCCTCGAATTCGTTTGAGGCGGATCCTTTTGTTGCCAAAGTATTAGGTATGCGCATCGGCTTCGCTTCAAAAAGAAGGAAACTATAATATAACCGTATCGTGATACCGTAGGAGCGCGCGTAACGGAACATCAGATGCGAAAGAGAATTCGGCTTGGCCAGGTGCGCATTGGAATGTTCGTGGAGGAGTTGGAGGTTTCGTCATCTCAGTCCTCGGTAGCGGGCCGCCGGTTCTTGATTTCATCTCAAGCCGATGTCGCGCGGCTGATGGGCATCCATGTGTTGAGTCTTGTCATCGATACCGAGAAGGGTCGAGATTTAGACGCGGATGATTCATCGCCAAACGTTTTTGATCGTTCGTCTTTTGAAGCTGAATTGGCGTCCAAGTTTACAGTCGAACAGATTAGCCGCGCACGCAATACCATAGATGAGACGCGACCGAACATCAGCAATCTGCATGCACAGGCGCGCGTTCAACAAACCTTTCATTTGGACGTCGCGAACGAGACGGTCGAAAAGGTGATGGCAGATGCCATGACCAATGCCAACGCATTGATAAGCATGGCGAAGCTCAAGGACAAGGACGAAGCCACCTTCCTTCATTCCCTATCCGTCAGCGCGTTAATGGTCACGTTCGGCCGCAACCTCAAAATGGACGAAGAGACCATACGCTTCTTAGGCTTGGGCGGTCTCGTTCATGATCTCGGCAAGACGGCCCTGTCTGTTGATCTTCTGCGCAAACCCGGTCAGCTGACGGCTGAAGAATTTGCACTTATCAGAACGCACCCCCAGCATGGCTACGAAATGGCCGCGCAGATTACCGACATGCCCAAGGCCATTCTCGATATCTGCCTTTATCATCACGAGAAATTTGACGGCTCCGGCTATCCGAAGCAGTTAGCAGGACGCAGCATACCTTTAGTTGCGCGGATTGCGGCGATCTGCGACGTCTACGACGCGCTGACGACCGTACGTCCTTACAAGCGGTCGATGTCTCAGGCAGAGGCTATCGACATGATGCTTCGTTCGCAGGGGCATTTCGACCCGGAGCTTTTGAAGATCTTCGTATCGAAGATGGTAATCGGCGGCGTCATCTACTAGCTCACGCTAGCACTCCGGCGGGAAGAGTGGCAAAAATTGAAGAACGTCAACCGCTCTCTGTCCGTCCTTGCCGGGTAATCCTCGAACGATCTTGCTCAGAGCTTTAATCTTTCTTGCGATCTTTGCATTTCAACACTGCTTCCAACGACAAAGTTTCGTACGCCGCCGTACAATCGGTATCATCCTTCAACCAAGATGATAGCTTTTGACCGATCCGGCAGGATCCGCCGCTTGTGACAAAGGACCAAGGAGGGGCGCTCTTCTATTGTTGCGATTATTTCCAAATTCGATCACATTGCGTTCCGGTCCCGTGGCCTTCGAACAAATGAGAAAAAACCTCTCTGAATATGATGTCTCATTGCTCTCCTGAAAGCGATAAGAGCGGAGTTGTGCATCCAGTCGATGAGCATAGTTCGCCGGGGTTTCCTCCCAGCCTATCTCACCGCCCCTGGAGCGGTGGATCCAGCATCGATAGCGTCGAAAATCCGAAGGCCTGGCTTGCGGCGATTGTCGAGAGTTCCAGCGATGCCATTCTGAGTAAAATGCTTGATGGTACAATTACGAGCTGGAACGCGAGTGCGGAACGCATCTTCGGCTTTTCGGCGGCTGAAGCGATCGGGCAGTCTATTCTCATTCTGATTCCCGAGGATCGGATACAGGAAGAGGATGCCATTCTTGAGAGAATCCGCCATGGCGAGCGGATTGACGATTTCGAGACGGTACGAAAGCGCAAGGATGGCAGCCTTGTCGAGGTTTCTGTCACGATCTCGCCCGTTCGTGGAAAAAGAGGCAAAATTCTCGGCGCATCGAAGATCGTCAGAGATATTTCGGAACGTCGTCGCCTCGAATATCGTCAAAAGCTCCTGCTCCGGGAAATGAACCACCGGATGTTGATTTCCGTGATGATTTAATCCGCTTTTGCGTTTGGCCAAGGTCCAGCAAGAACTTAGAATAATAAATTATTTCAAATGGTTGAATTTTCCAAGCCGGATCAGCGCAAAATGAAAATGCGGTTCAAAATCTCGCGCAACTCAACAGTCAAGCCTCAAGCAGTCGACATGCTTTTCGTCGCTATCTCTCCCCGCGTTCTCAGCTTGAACATGATGACCTTGAGATGACCACCTGGGTGCTCGATGTCGAGCACGCAACTCACAGTTTCGGCGAGACGTTGTCGCTGTCGGAGCAAGTCGAGAGTATGGAGCTCACAAATCGAGCTCTCTGCGCAGCGTCTCCAGCCGCTCCATCGCGATCACACCGTCCGCGATGCTCGGCGCCGGAGTTGATGCACCGGCGAGTGCAGGAACGACGTCGGCCAGCAGTGAGTGGTAGCCCTTCGGGTCCTCGTTGGCCGCTGCCGTAAAATTCGGCTTCCACGTCAGCGTGTCGCTATCGTCATTGAGCGTCGCGCCCGGGTCGTCGATCTTGAACGGGGGATTGCGGTGCCATTTGATCTCGATCACGTCGTCGACCTCGATGCGCTGGTGATCGCTCATCAGCTCGATACGCTCCACCGGCGTTCCGCGGGACTGAATGGTTCCCATCGCGATGTTGCCGATCGCGCCGCATTCGAATTCGAACCCGACATGGAAGAGCACGCGGCCGGGCGTCTTTTCGACCTTGCGGGCCGAAATCGTCCGAACGGGCGACACGAGGAATGAGACGAGGTCCATATAGTGAACGCAGTGGTGCAGGAAGAAGCCGGTGTAATCGACGTTTCCGGCGAAATATCCGGGCGCCGTCATGTAGTAGCCGGTCAGTCCCATCACATCGCCAAAACGGCCGGACCTGACGATGTTCGCCGCCATCCGGTTGCCGATCGAGTATCGCTTCATGAACCCCAGCAACAGCGGCTTCTTCGCCTTCTCGGAGGCGGCCAGCAGTTCGCGTGCACCTGCGGCACTTCCGGATGGCGGCTTTTCCATGAAGACGAAGGAAGGCTAGATCCAACCTCCCGCGCATGAGTGCAAGAGCAAGCTCCGGAGAGGATAGACTACACAGCGTGACTTCAGTCTCCGGCGCTTCCTCACGGATCATGCGCAACAGGTGAGGCAGCCACGTGACCTCCAGCCCAACCAGAAACCCCATAGCGAGTGTGGGCCTTTTCGGCTCTGCCGTCCGCCGGGCGCCTTCGATCGCAGCCTCGACTTGCAAAAGTGCCAGCCGAGCATGATCCAGAAAAACGTAAGCGTCCGGCGAATAGATTTTATGCCTGCTTACGGTTTTGAGCCTCGATTCGAGCCTGTTCTTTAGCCATGATG
>NZ_JAUQTZ010000059.1:0-34819 GCF_059803845.1 Rhizobium sp. UFLA01-1127
GCAGCCTAAATTCAAAGACACCCATCAGTCGCCTCAATCTATCCAGCGACAACCTCTTGAGGCTCCACATCTAGTCGCGGAACGCGAGCAGCCCGTTCGCCTCGACGATTTCCTTAAACTTGCCGTCGGGTGCGGCGGCGAGCAGCTTTTCACGCAGAGCTGCTTCGAAATCGGCGGTCTTGTCGCCCAGCGCCTGCGGCGAAGTCGACGACATCGAGAACACGCGGCCGACGATCTCTTCGATATCTCTCGTATATTCCGAGAGGATGCCGATGCGCTCGAGATTGCGGAAGGGCGAAGCGAGCAGCATGGCCTCATGCGGCGACCATTCCTTGCTCTTGCGTAGCTGCCGGTCCGCATGGCGTTCGGGTGAATAGATATCCGCCAGCGGTTCGAGGATCTCGCGCCAATCCGGCTCCGCCAGGATGCTCTTGTCGTGGAACAGAACGACGGCTCCGCCCGGCTCGATCAATCCGTCCAGCGCTTCGAGCGTTGCCCGCCTGTCCATCCAGTGGAAGGAGCGGCCCATGACGCAGAGGTGCAGCTTGCCGATATCTGGCCCGAGGTCGTAGGAAGAGCCCTGACGGATGTTGATATCGACGCCGGCCATCTTTGCGCCGAGCGCGGCTTCAGCGAGCATTTCCGGCTCCGGGTCCATCGCCGTAACGGCTGCGCCCTTCAGCCGTGCGAAAGCGATCCCCAGCTGGCCGGGGCCGCAGCCGAGATCCAGCACATGGCCCCCGGGCTTCAGGCCGCTGCGCTCGGCGACACGGGTGATCAGCCTGTCCGGATAGGGGATGCGATAGCGCAGGTAATAGGCTGCGGTCGATTGAAAGCGGCGCGCTTCGAAGGGAACCGTGATCATTAGGTATCATCCTCGAGTAGGGAATCATGACCTGTTAAGCCTCAACTGTGACCGGCTCGTGAAGTCACTTTTGCGCGATTTGTGGCGGGCGCGATATCCCTTCGGAGCTTGGGATTGCCCCTCACTTCCTTCTCCCCTCGGGGAGAAGGTGCCGTCAGGCGGATGAGGGGGTGCCGAAAATCCATGAATTCAAATGGCCAGCCCCTTCCCCCTCATCCGACCCTTCGGGCCACCTTCTCCCCGAGGGGAGAAGGAGCTTGCGGCGTCGACGTGCCTCATCTGCATTGCTCCACTGCAAGCGGGGGAGAGGGTTAAGGGGCAAGGCGAGCAGATGCGACTTCATTAGCCTCATCCAGCCACAAATCCCCGATCACTTGAACCCGGCAACCCCATGCGGAACGTAAGGGCTTTCCAGCGCCTCGATTTCCTCGGGCGTCAGTTTGACCTCCAGCGACGCGACGGCATCGGTGATGTGGCCGGGCTTGGAGGCGCCGATGATCGGGGCGGTGACGGCGCTCTTCTGCAGGATCCAGGCGGTTGCCACCTGCGCGCGCGGGATGCCGCGCGCCTTGGCGACAGCGCCGACGGCATCGACGATCTTGCGGTCGGCTTCGAGCGCCTGGGTGTAGAGCGTCTTGCCGAATTCGTCGGATTGCGTTCTGGCCGTCGCTTCGTCCCAGTCGCGGGTAAGCCGGCCGCGGGCGAGCGGGCTCCAGGGGATGACGGCGATCTTCTGATCCTCGCAGAAGGGCAGCATCTCGCGCTCTTCTTCGCGGTAGAGCAGGTTCAGGTGGTCCTGCATGCTGACGAATTCCGTCCAGCCATTCAGGCGCGACGTGTAGATCGCCTTGGCAAACTGCCAGGCATACATGGAGGAGGCGCCGATATAGCGCGCCTTGCCGGCTTTGACGACATCGTGAAGCGCTTCCAGCGTTTCTTCGATCGGCGTCGTATAATCCCAGCGATGGATCTGGTAGAGATCGACATAATCGGTGCCGAGGCGGCGCAGGCTGTTGTCGATCTCGTCGAAGATCGCCTTGCGCGACAGGCCGGCGCCGTTCGGGCCGGGGCGCATGCGGTTGAAGACCTTGGTGGCGAGGACAATGTCGTCGCGGCGGGCGAAATCCTTGATGGCGCGGCCGACGATCTCCTCCGAGGAGCCGTTGGAATAGGTGTTGGCCGTGTCGAGGAAGTTGATGCCGGCTTCGATCGCCTGGCGCAGCAGCGGACGGCTGTCTTCCTCCTTCAGCGACCAGGCATGCGTGCCTTTGTTGGGATCGCCGTAGGTCATGCAACCCAGGCAGATGCGTGAGACTTCAAGACCGGTTCGGCCAAGCTTTACGTATTCCATCGCTATTCTCCGTTTTCTTCTGGGTATCCGATAGAACGCTCCGTCCGGTGCAGGAGGCGGGCGGATGACTATACCAATACAGACTAGCAGAGCTTGGTGCCGCCGCTCAGCTCAATAATTCGCGATTGCTTGAAAGCTGCTGAGGATCGAAGCGGACCTAGCTTGGGGATTGTCATATCTCGACAATTCAAATGCAGTTACTGGTTGTGTAACTGTGGTGCTTCATCAATTTGAGGCTTTCAATGCGTTTTTTCCGCTTCTTCCAAGATCGTCGTCCCCTCGCTGCTGCTGTCATCGGCCTGCTTTTGGGGCCTGCCATCGTCGCGGCCTATCTTGGCCGGGGACGTATGGCGATAGCCTATCTGTTGGTTACCAACCTTGTCGGCTTTCTGGTTATTCTTGCGATGCCTCAGCTCGCATTGGCCGCGGCTGCTGGTTTGGTGTCCGTTCCTTTCAATTTGATCGGTTGTGTTCATGGCTATTGGTTGACGCGGAGAGGGGGCGCTGCCTGGCAACATCGATGGTTCGCGCGTTGGTACAATATAGCGCTGGTTTTTTGGCTTTTGCCCATCGCCGTCGCATTCTTCATTCGGGCATTCATTGTCCAACCGTTTTCGATCCCCTCTAGTTCGATGATGCCGACGCTTATGCCCGGCAGCTACGCTTTCGTGACCAAGTTCAATTATGGCTATGGTCGCTACTCTTTCCCGTTTAGACCCGATTGGCTGCCGCCGAAATTGTTCGGGTCTAAGCCACAGCGAGGGGATGTCGTCATCCTCGCGCCTCCGGCCACACCGAACGTGGACTACGCGAAGCGTGTTATCGGGCTTCCCGGTGACCGCATCCAGATGAAAAACGGAATTGTTTTCATCAATGGAAAGGCGGTGCCGCGCTATGCCGAGGGTACCATCGTAACGAACTATAGTCTGGATCGTGGCGAATTCCCCGTTTTCGGCGAGGTGCTGGACAACGGGGTTCGCTACCGGACTTTGGATGAATCGCCAAACTCGCGGGGGGACAATACGGGCGAGTATTCAGTGCCTGCGGGCTATTATTTCGTCCTGGGTGACAATCGCGATAATTCCAACGATAGCCGCTTCGATATCGGTTTCGTCCCCGAGGCGAATATCTATGGCATGGTTTGGCTGGTATTTCGCTCCGAAGAAGGGTGGTCCTTCGTGCACTAAATGACGGCGACCTAGCAGGGCGGTATCGGCAATCTCAAATGTTTCCTTGAACCCCAGAGGCGACAGGTGTTAGCTGCACCGCACCATTTTTGGAATTCCGCATGAAACTGCCCCCGCGTGATACCTATGAAGCCCTCTATCGCGACTTTCGTTGGGAGATTCCGGCGAAATTCAACATGGGACATGCTGTTTGCGATGCCTGGGCCGAGCGTGAGCCGGATCGGGTCTGCCTCCAGCATTTCAATCCGGACGGCAATCACTTTTCTATGACTTATGGTGAGTTGCGCGATCGCTCCGCGTCCTTTGCCAATGCACTCGTTGCGCTTGGCGTGCGCCGCGGAGATCGCGTGGCGCTGTTGCTGCCGCAGAGCTTCGAGACGGTCGTGGCGCATGTGGCGATCTATAAGCTGGGGGCGATCGCGCTGCCGCTGGCATTGCTGTTCGGTGCCGAGGCGCTGGAATACCGGCTGCAGGCGTCCGGTGCGTCGGCCATCGTAACCAACCGGTTCGGTCTCGAACGGCTGCATCCGATCCGGGATCGGCTGCCTGAACTGAGACAGGTGATCAGTATCGATGGCACCGAGGATGGCGTTGCCGGCTTTGCCGATCTGGTGGCCGCGCATCCGTCCTTGTTCGAGGTGGCCGATAGCGGCCCGGACGACCCGGCTCTGATGATCTTCACCTCGGGCACGACCGGGCCGCCGAAGGGGGCGCTGCATGGTCATCGGGTCCTGCCGGGGCATATTCCGGGCATGCAGTTCGCCCACGAAGGCTTCCCGCAAGCCGGCGACCGGCTCTGGACGCCGTCGGACTGGGCCTGGGCCGGCGGCCTTCTGAACGCGCTTTTGCCGAGCCTGATGCTTGGCGTTCCAGTCGTTTCCTCGCCGGCGCAGAAGTTCGACCCGCACATGGCGTTCCGCATCATGGCCGAGATGGAGGTGCGCAACGCCTTCATTCCGCCGACGGCGCTACGCCTCTTGAAGGCTGTCGACAATCCACGGGCGCGCTATAACCTCAAGCTGCGTACCATCGGTTCGGCCGGCGAGGCGCTCGGCCGCGAGACTTTCGAATGGGCGCGATCGGTGCTCGGTGTGAGCGTCAACGAGTTCTTCGGCCAGACGGAGTGCAATTTCGTTCTCTCCTCGAGCGCCGTCTTCGGCGTCAGCCGCGGCGGGGCGACGGGCAAGCCGGTGCCGGGCCATCGTGTGGCGATCGTCGATGCCGCGGGTGTCGAGGTTCCCGTGGGCGAGAGCGGGCAGATCGCCATCAAGCGGCCCGATCCGGTGATGTTCCTCGGCTACTGGCAGAACGAGGCGGCGACGGAGGCGAAATTCGCCCATGACTGGCTGCTGACCGGCGATATCGGCCGGCAGGACGCGGATGGTTATATTTCCTTCGTCGGGCGCGACGACGATGTCATCACCTCGTCGGGCTATCGCATCGGACCGAGCGAGATCGAGGATTGCCTTGGCGGCCATCCGGCCGTGCAGCTTGCCGCGGCGGTAGGCAAGCCGGATGCGGTGCGGACGGAGATCGTCAAGGCCTATGTGGTTCTCGTGCCCGGGCACGAGCCGAGCGAAGCTTTGGCGGCCGAAATCCGCGAATGGGTGAAGACCCGGCTTTCCATGCATGAATATCCGCGTGAGATCGAATTCGTCGATGCCCTGCCGCTGACGACGTCGGGCAAGGTGGTCCGCCGCCTTCTGCGCGAGCGGGCGATTGCTGAGGTCAGCGCTTCGTAAGCGAGAGGATCTTTTCGCGCAGCAGTTTCGCCATGTTGCGCGTGCTGCGGTACATGTGGAGCTGCGTGGTCACCTGGCGGACGTCGCGGTCGCCGTTCGGCGTCAGGCCGACGATGAGCGTACCCATGTCCTCGCGCTCTTGCCAGAAGCGGCTCATGACCGGATGATCCGGCACGGCGCAGGAGTCGGAGCGGACGACGTTGGCGTCGTCCAGATGCCATTCCGTCAATTCAGCCATCAGCAGCTTGCCCGGCGAAAAGCGGGCATAGGCCTCGTCATAGGCGGTCTTCCAGGTATAGGCCTCGCCGCCCATGATCAGCACGATCATCGAGGCGATGGCCCTGCCGTCGAGATCGATGGTGTGTATGCGCACCGCGTCGATGGCTGCAAGATTGGAGATCGCCTCGCGGGCGAAGGCGGCATGGTGGCGATCGGTGACGAGCGCCGAACGCTTCTTGCCCTTCCAGCCGCTGGCCTCCAGCGCCAGGAATTCCTCCATGCGTCCATGGATATCGCGGGGCTGACGGGCAACGCCGTAGCTGACCTCGCCATGGCTTTCCAGCAGCCGCCATTGCCGGCGCATTTCGCGCAGGTGAGCGTTGGAGATCGTCCGCCTGAGATAGACAAGCGCGTCGTCATTGCTTTGCAGCATCGGACGCTGGAAGGTATTGGCGACGGCGATCGGCAAGTTTCGCCCGATCGCGATGACCTTGGCCATCTGAACGAAGTGGCCGTTGAGGCGCACATCCGGCAGCACGAGCGTGGTCGGCAGGTGCAGTTCCCGCTGGGAGAGCGCCTCGAAGAGGTTGTCGAGCGTTTCGCCGGCATCCTCGGCATCCACAAGCGGCGTTCCGAGCGGGCCGAAGGAATTCGACCAGCCTCGGATGATCGAAGGGCCGATCGCGAAGCCCGGCTTGTCGACGGTGAAGGGCATCAGCAGGCGTATGCGGCTGCGCGTACTGCTGTTGTCACGCATCAGCGCCAGGCGCACCTGCCGATCCTCGAGGCGCGGCATGGCAGGTGCCAGGAAGCGGCCGGAGAAGAAGACGTTCGGCTCCATGGCGCGGTTGGAGAGGAAATCCAGCTCGTCCTGCAGTTCGTAGCCGAGCTTGCCGGGATAGAGGCAGAATTCGCGGCCGGCTCGTCCGACCTCCACCCGGGCTTCGGCTTTCGGCGCTTCGAAGTGCAGCGCCGCAAGCGTATGCGTCAGGGCATTCACCTGGCTGTCGGTGCTTTGGGTGTAGGGAGGGCGTGCCATAATCAGAGAGCCCTCGTTGCCGGTGGCGTTGCGGGGCGCCGGATGAGGGCGAAGAGGGTGATGCCGAGTGCGTGGCGGACCGCGATGTGCAGAAGCAGAGCTTCGATCGCCATGGCAGCTGCTCCGGCAATCGCCGCACCTTCGATGCCGAGATGCGGAATGAGAATGAGGTTCAGAGCGATATTGGCGACGAGCGTTGCGGCATAGAGGTAAACGCACAGCATCTGCTTGTCGGCCATGGTCAGAAGGATTTCGGCTGGGCCGACCAGTGCCCGCGCGACGATGCCAGTCAGCAGGATGGCCATCACGATCTGGCCCTCGATGAAGGCCGCGCCGAAAAGCGAGAGCAGCAACTGTCCTGCAGCCAGCACCATCAGGCCGACGGCAAGCGCCGGAAAGAAGGCCCAGCGTGCCGCCTCCGTCGCGAAGGCCGCGAGCTTGCTCCGATCGCCTTCGGCGATGATGGCGGCGAAACGCGGTCCTATCGCTGCCCTCACGGCAAAGGAGACGAAAAGCACCAGGGCCATCGTCTTTGCCGCGGCGAAATAGACGGCGACCTCATCCGGATCGAGGAAGATGCCGACGACGATGACGTCCGAGTTGGTGAGTAGGTATCCCACGCCTTCGACCAGGAAGATCGGCAGGGCGACGGCCGTCCAGGCGCTGAATTCAGTAGCTTTCGGGCCGATCGGATAGTGACGGCGCAGACGGAGCGTCACTGCGAGATATTGCAGCAGGACGCTGGTGAAGGCTGCGGCGAGCGCCGCGGCCATGGCGGTGACGGCGTCATGCGGCGCTCCGGCAAGGATGGCAGTCATCATGAAGAGCAAGATCAGCGTCGGGCGGATGAGGAAGGTTGGGCTCAGAGCCATGACCGGCCAGTGCTTGGCGCGGGCGGTGCCGTCCAGAACGTCTCCCAGCGCGATCATCGGCACGGCAATCAGGCCGAGGAAGACGGGCATGATGTAATAGTGTTCGATCATATTGCGGAAGGCGTAGAGCAGCAGCGCGCCGATCAGTGCCAGGGTGCCGGAAGCCGCGACGACGAAAAGACGTGCCGTGGCGTTGAGGCCGCGAATGGCGGCATGATTGCCGCTGGCGTCATATTGCGGCAGGAAGCGGATGATGGCGCTCGGAAAGCCGAAGCAGGCGAGATTGCCGAACAGGATCATCAGCACCCAAACGAAGACGAAGACGCCGTATTCGAACCGGCCCATCAGGCGAGCAAGAATGACCTGCGAGACAAAGGCGAGGGCGGCACCCGCGACGCGGATCGTGAAGGCAGTGAGCGCCATGCGCTGCGAAACAGCCTTCTCGTCCTGAGCATTGAGGAGGGGTGCGATCTTGCGCAGATACGGCGATAGCACGGCCCGCAATGCGGCCGGCATCATTCTTTCCGCTGTTTGAAAGACCGCCATGATCGATACGCAATACTTTAAGTATGATCCCAAACTTGCGTTAGTCTTGGCAGAGGAGAGTTAAGAATCGGTTCTTTCGACCTGTAAAAGTGATTTTGCGGATGGCGGCAAGTTGTCTGCCGAAATATTTAAAAGCAACCGTGAGGTGGGTCAGGTTCGTGGCTGACGGAACCATGCGACCAACGCAGAAAACGGGTGGCGGATACTGCGCCGGCATGCAGAATCGGCTGCTGCAGGAGGAGGGTTCCGTGTTCACGCTTTACGACTATCTGCCGTCGCAGAATGGCTGGAAGGCCAGAGTTCTATTCGGGTTGACTGGTATTCCCTACCAGACCCGCCTGGTGTCCATCTTCGCAGGGGAGGGACGAACGGATGCCTTTCTCGATCTCAATCCGGCTGGCGGCATCCCCGTCCTCGAACTTGAGGGTGGGCGCACCATCGCCGAATCCAACGCGATCCTCACCTATCTCGCCGAAGGCACGCAGTTTCTTCCGGCGGACCGCTACCGGCACGCCAAGGTCATGCAATGGCTGTTCTTCGAGCAGTATCATGTCGAGCCGGTCATCGGTACGCTGCGATTCTGGACCTTGACGGGGCGGCTTGAGCTCAATGCGGGCTTGGTCGAGGCCAAGCGTGCGGCCGGTCTTCGTGCGCTTGCAGCCCTCGAGCGCGGGCTGAAGAACGTGCCGTTCCTCGTTGGTGACGAGTTCTCGATCGCGGACATCGCGGTTTACGCCTACGCCCACAGAGCGGCCGATTGCGGTTTCGATCTCGCCGATTATCCCGCGTTCACAGCTTGGCTCGATCATGTGCTTGATGCCATCGGACTAGGCTACCCGGTCCATCTCTACGGCGAGGATCCGCATTCTGCTGTCTGAGCTCGTTTGGCTCTTCGTTGCGGGACTCCACTCATCCGGCAGCAATTACATATGAAATGAGGTCGCCGCCGCGTCCCCCCTTCTCCCCGAAGGCAGAAGGAATTCACCTATCAGATGGCGCTGGTGTCAGATCCTGTAACAAAAATGCCGCCCACAGGCGGCATTCCGTTCATTGCCAGCGCTTTGTGAGCGCTTAGACGACTTCGCTGCTTTCGAAGGCGCCGTGGCAGTGCTTGTACTTCTTGCCGGAGCCGCAGGGGCATGCCTCGTTGCGGCCGATGCGGCCCCAGGTGGCCGGGTTGCGCGGATCGCGATTCTCTGGCGCAACGAAGCTTTCGCTTGCGAGTGCGAACGGGGAAAATTCATCCTCGCCGGTCGTCGCATCAATATGACGGGCCTGCATCGGCGGCGTTTCCGGTTCGGCCGGCTGCTGCACGAGTTCGACACGGGAAAGCTGGGCAGTGACGGCCTGGCGCAGGTTGTTCAAAAGCGCCTGGAACAGTTCGAAAGCCTCGGCCTTGTATTCCTGCAGCGGATCGCGCTGTGCGTAACCGCGGAAGCCGATGACCGACCGTAGATGGTCGAGATTGACGATGTGCTCGCGCCAGAGATTGTCCAGCGTCTGCAGCACGATGGAGCGCTCGACATAGGTCATGATCTCGGGACCGAAACGCTCGGCTTTTTCGGTTGCGGCCTTGTCGGCGGCTTCCGCCAGACGGGCGCGGATGTCGTCTTCGGCGATGCCTTCTTCCTTGACCCAGTCGTGGATCGGCATATCGAGATCGAAGAAGTTGGCGATCGCGGCCTTCAGGCCATCGGCATCCCACTGTTCGGCATAGGCGCGCTCCGGAATATGTCTGGCGACGAGATCCTCGATGACGTCGTGGCGCATGTCGCCGACGAATTCAGAGAGGTCCTTCGATTCCATCAGCTCGACACGCTGGTCGAAGATGACCTTGCGCTGGTCGTTCAGCACGTCATCATACTTCAGAACGTTCTTGCGGATATCGAAGTTGCGGGCTTCGACCTTCTTCTGCGCGCGCTCCAGGGCCTTGTTGATCCAGGGATGGACGATCGCTTCGCCTTCCTTGAGACCGAGCTTCTGCAGCATGCCATCCATCCGGTCGGAGCCGAAGATGCGCATCAGGTCGTCCTGGAGCGACAGGTAGAATTTCGAGCGGCCCGGGTCGCCCTGACGGCCGGAACGGCCACGAAGCTGGTTGTCGATGCGCCGGCTCTCGTGGCGCTCGCTGGCGATGACGTAGAGGCCGCCGGCGGCAAGCGCCTGTTGCTTCAGGCCCTTGATTTCCTCGGCGATCGCGGCGATCGCGGCATCGCGCTCGGGGCCGGGCTCCATATCGTGCAGATCGCGCTCGACGCGCATTTCGAGGTTGCCGCCGAGCTGAATGTCGGTGCCGCGGCCGGCCATGTTGGTTGCGATCGTCACCGTGCCGGGAACGCCGGCCTGTGCAACGATATAGGCTTCCTGCTCGTGATAGCGGGCGTTCAGCACCTGGAAGTCGGAGAAGCCGCGCTTGCGCATGAGATCGGCGAGAAGTTCGGACTTCTCGATCGACGTCGTGCCGACCAGCACCGGCTGGCCGCGCTTGTGAGCATCGAGGATCTCGTTGATGATGGCGTTATACTTCTCGGTATGCGTACGATAGACCTCGTCGTCCTCGTCGATACGCTGAATGGGCAGGTTGGTCGGCACTTCGACGACATCGAGGCCGTAGATGTTGCCGAATTCTTCCGCTTCCGTCGAAGCCGTACCGGTCATGCCGGCAAGCTTGTCGTACATGCGGAAATAGTTCTGGAAGGTGATCTGCGCCAGCGTCTGGTTTTCCGGCTGGATCTGCACATGCTCCTTGGCTTCCAGGGCCTGGTGCTGGCCGTCCGAATAGCGGCGGCCCGGCATCATGCGGCCGGTGAATTCGTCGATGATGACGACTTCGCCGTTGCGGACGATATAGTCCTTGTCGCGCTGGAAGAGCTTGTGCGCCTTGAGCGCATTGTTGATGTGGTGAACGATCGCGACGTTCTCGACGTCATAGAGCGATTCGCCTTTCAGCAAGCCGGCTTCGCTCAACATGTTTTCCAGCTTCTCCGTGCCGTCTTCGGAGAAGTTGGCAGAGCGCTGCTTTTCATCGATTTCGTAGTCTTCCTTCTCCAGGCGGGGAATGAAGGCGTCGATGGTGGTGTAGAGATCGGAGCGGTCGTCGAGCGGACCGGAGATGATGAGCGGCGTGCGGGCTTCGTCGATGAGGATAGAGTCCACTTCGTCGACGATCGCAAAATTGTGGCCGCGCTGAACCATCTGGGCGCGCTCATATTTCATGTTGTCGCGCAGATAGTCGAAACCGAGTTCGTTATTGGTGCCGTAGGTGATATCGCAGGCATAGGCGGCGTGACGCTGTTCATCCGACAGCCCGTGAACGATCACGCCCGTCGTCAGGCCGAGGAAGCCGTACAGGCGGCTCATGGTGCCGCTGTCGCGCTGCGCTAGATAATCGTTGACGGTAACGACATGCACGCCCTTGCCGGCCAGCGCGTTCAGATAGACCGGCAGGGTTGCGACGAGGGTTTTGCCTTCGCCGGTCTTCATTTCGGCGATGGCATTGGAATGGAGGATCATGCCGCCGATGAGCTGCACGTCGAAAGGCCGCATGCCGAGGACACGGCGCGAGGCTTCGCGGGCGACCGCGAAGGCCGGCACGAGCAGATCGTCCAGCGTCTTGCCGTCTGCGAGCTGCTGGCGGAACTCAACCGTTTTGGCGGCCAGAGCTTCATCGGATAGCGCGCGCATCTGCTGCTCGAGCGCATTGATGGCAACGACATTCGGCTGGAATGACTTGACGCGACGGTCGTTGGACGAGCCGAACAACTTGCGGGCAATTCCACCTAGGCTGACCATGTGACTGGTCCTTTCTGAGATTTCATCCTGCCGTTTCCTGCTCTATCCCTTCCCGAAAAAAACGGGAGTATAGCACAAAACGGCCGGAAACTGTTCTGGACGCGAGGTTGCGTGACAGATAAGAGGGGGGTCGATTGATGTCAACGGGATTTGGCCGATACAGAAAGGCCACATTCTCCTGCTGAAGGCTTTTTCGCGCCGGATTCACATCTGTCGAGCCGGTCGAGACCACCGAAGGGTTATTTTATGTTGAAGTATAACAAGCTTGCTGCGGTTGCTTTCGCAACAATCGTTACCTTCCAGGCTCCGGTCTTCGCGGCCGATGCCAAGGACCCCGTTGTCGCCAAGGTCGGCGATGTCGAAATCCATCAATCCGAACTCGATCTGGCGATCGCCAATCTCGATCCGCAGCTCGGCCAGCTTCCGGATGACCAGAAGAAGGTCGCGGCACTTTCTGCCTCGGTCGACGTGAAGCTTCTGTCGCAGAAGGCTGCAGCCGAAAAGCTCGACCAGACGCCGGACTTCCAGTCTCATATGGCCTATCTGCGCGATCGCGAGCTGCACAATGCCTTCTTCAAGGCTCACGTCGCCGACGCCATCAAGGATGATGAAGTCAAGGCTCGTTACGACAAGGAAGTCGCAGCCCTGCCGAAGCAGGAAGAAGTTCATGCGCGCCACATTCTCGTGAAGACCGAGGATGAAGCGAAGGCAATCATCAAGGAACTCGATGCCGGCAAGGACTTCGCCGCACTTGCCAAGGAAAAGTCGACCGACCCCAACAAGGCTGACGGCGGCGATCTCGGCTATTTCGGTCATGGCCGGATGGTCAAGGAATTCGAAGACGCAGCCTTTGCGCTTCCGGTCGGCACCTACACGAAGACCCCGGTCAAGACCGATTTCGGCTGGCACATCATCAAGGTCGAAGACAAGCGCAATGCTCCTCCTCCGCCGTTCGACCAGGTCAAGGACCAGGTTCGTCAGCTCGTCATGCGCGACAAGTATCTTGAGCTTCTGAACAAGGCCAAGCAGGACACCAAGGTCGTCATCAGCGACCCGGCTCTCAGCAAGGCCTATGACGACGCGCAGAAGCAGCAGGACGCAGCGCCGGCCGATGACGCCATCGCGCCTGATGCTCAGCCGCAGCAGTAAGTCACAGCAGTCAAGCAATCAGGGCCTGGGTTTCCCAGGCCTTTTACTGGAGCCGGATGATTTTAGGTCGACACGACCTAAAATCTGAATCCGCTCCAGAATCAAAAAGCAGAGCATGATGTCATCCGAAAACCGCCTACACTTTTCGGCATCATGCTCGTCCAGGTGGGTTTCATGTCCGGTTCCGTTTCTCCGCTCGCTCCCAAATCCTTTGCGTCCATGCCCGCGCTTCGCGGCGTGCGCATGACCACGGCGTCCGCCGGCATCAAGTACAAGAACCGGACCGACGTCCTGCTGATGGTCTTCGACAAGCCTGCGGCTGTAGCTGGCGTTTTCACCCGTTCGAAGTGCCCTTCGGCTCCCGTCGATTTCTGCCGGAAGAACCTCGCGCATGGCAGCGCGCGTGCCGTCGTCGTCAATTCCGGCAATGCCAATGCATTTACCGGCCTGAAGGGCCGTCAGGCCACCGAACTGACCGCCAAGTCCGCGGCTGCGGCCGTCGGCTGCGGTGAGAACGAAGTCTATCTCGCCTCGACCGGCGTCATCGGCGAACCGCTTGACGCCGCCAAGTTTGCCGGCGTGCTCGACACGATGGCCAAGGAGGCCGTCAACGATTTCTGGTTCGAAGCCGCCAAGGCGATCATGACCACGGATACCTATCCGAAGGTCGCGACCCGCACTGCCGAGATCGGCGGCGTCAAGGTCACGATCAACGGCATTGCCAAGGGCGCCGGCATGATCGCGCCTGACATGGCGACGATGCTCTCCTTCGTCGTCACGGATGCCGATATTTCTTCCGCCGCGCTGCAGACGCTGCTGTCCGAGGGCGTCGGTCCTAGCTTCAACTCCATGACCGTCGACAGCGATACCTCGACCTCGGACACGCTGATGCTGTTTGCCACCGGCGCAGCCGCGGCCGATGGCCAGGCGCATATCGATCGTGCCGAGGATCCGAAGCTCGCCGGCTTCCGCGCAGCGCTCAACGAGCTTCTCAAGGATCTTGCGATCCAGGTCGTTCGCGACGGTGAAGGCGCGACAAAGATGCTCGAAATCACCGTGACGGGCGCTGAAAGCGATGCGGCCGCCAAGCGCATCGCGCTTTCGATCGCCAATTCGCCGCTGGTCAAGACCGCGGCCGCCGGCGAGGACGCCAATTGGGGCCGCGTCGTCATGGCTGTTGGAAAGGCCGGCGAAATGGCGGACCGCGACAAGCTCGCCATCTGGTTCGGCGATGTCAGAGTTGCCGTCAACGGAGAGCGCGACGCTTCCTACTCCGAGGAAGCCGCCTCTAACGTCATGAAGCAGCAGGATATTCCCGTGAAGGTCGATCTCGGCCTTGGCAATGGTCGCGCGACAGTCTGGACCTGCGACCTGACCAAGGAATATGTTGCCATCAATGGCGACTACCGGAGCTGATATCTAGCCGATGCATGCGCAGTCCACGATAAACAAGCTGCCCCTGGTGCGCAGGCTCGAAGCCGTCGGCTTTCGGGCCTGGCCTGCCTCGTCCGTGCAGTATGACGGCAGCTGGCAGGTGCGGCTGACGGCGGGGCATCCCTCGAAGCGACTGAATTCCGTCGTGCCGCTCGATCCTTCCGATCATCGCGATCTGGAAATCCGGCTGACGAAGGCGCAGCGGAAGTTCGAGGCCTATGGCAGGCCCATGGTCGTGCGCGAGACGCCGCTCGCATCGCCGAAGCTCATCGATCTTCTTCGCGAGCGCGGCTGGACACGGTTCGATGAGACGATCGTCATGACCGCCGATCTCGTCGACCTCGAGCTCCCCGACATGCTGGATCATCTGCCGAGCCATGATGTCGGCCGTTTCGTCGATGCCAGCCTCGTCGTCGACGAGGCGGATCCGGCTTTGAAGCCGGCGCTGGCCGAGGTGGTGAGCAGCATCAAGCCGCCATCGGGCCTCTTCGTCATCGAGGATGCCGAAGCCGGTCCCCTGGCGACGACGCTTTGCGTTCAGGACAACGATCTTGCCGGCGTCATGTCGGTTGCCGTTTCGCCGCAGCACCGGCGCAAGGGGCTAGGCGTCGAAATCCTGACGTCCGCCTTGCGCTGGGCACGCATGCGCAGCGCCAAGGTCGCCTGGCTTCAGGTCAGTGCCGACAATGCTCCGGCTCTGGCGCTCTATGTCCGTTTCGGCTCCCGCGAAGCCTATCGTTATTGCTATTGGCAACCGCCGGGGGCTGCATGAGCGAAGCAGGCCGCAAGATCGTTCTCGTCGCCGCCTGCGCGCTTATCGATGCCGATGGCCGCATTCTTCTGGCGCAGCGCCCCGAGGGAAAATCGCTTGCCGGCCTCTGGGAATTTCCCGGCGGCAAGATCGAGGCCGGCGAGACGCCCGAGGAGACGCTGGTGCGCGAGCTTCAGGAAGAGCTCGGCATCCAGACGAAGATCGCCTGCCTGGCGCCTCTGACTTTTGCCAGCCACACCTACGAAAGCTTCCATCTGTTGATGCCGCTTTATATCTGCCGGCGCTATGAAGGAATCCCGCATGGCCGGGAAGGGCAGGCAATCAAATGGGTGCGGCCCCAGGCTCTGCGCGACTACCCGATGCCGCCGGCCGACGAGCCGCTGATTCCCTTCCTGCAGGACCTGCTGTAAGAGCGATCGCGCGCAAGTTCGCTATCTCGCTGGAAGTGCCCCGGTCAGATATCCCTGAAGCGGAAATTCGACTTGGTGAGCTGATCGATGCTTTGCGCCGTGGACTCTCGATGAGGCGACCCTGTTTTCGGTATTCTCCGCAACAGCTCCGTCAGCATTTCCGACTGTTCGGTTGAATTCTGGCGGATCGCCACCAGATGTTCGAGCATCAATCCAAACGTAAAAATCGCGGCGCCGCAGAAGCCCCAGAGAAGGATGACGATCAGCCCCGCGAAAAAGCCGCTGATGCCTCCGATGGCAACCATCCAGATGGCCATCACGACGGCTACGGCCATAACGAGGCCGCCGACGACTTTAAACAATCCCACCATGCATTAGCTCCACTGCAACTTATGATGATAACATCCGGCTGATAAGTCGCACCAAAGCGAGCAAACATCATCTCAATCTTTTGGAGTATATTCTGTTTTATGCGCGCTATGGTGTTCGGTTGCCGAAACGATCTGTCACCCGAGGCGAAGCTTGATCCTTGCGGAATTTTTGCGCTGCGCATTTGCTGCGTCGAGGGACGACACATCGCAAGTATGGTTAACGGGAATTAGCCATTTAATATCAGGCCGATAATGCGAATCACGCGCTGTCCCGAAATTTTACGTCTCATTAATTTGCATGTGGATATTAAGGGATCGTTTATGACCTTCTGGCATTGAATTCTCTCAATCAAGCGATTGTTGGGTGCGTTAAAGAAGGCTTGACATAATGGACGACGATTTCTGGAAAGCTGTTCAGGAAAAAGAGCAGTCCTATTCCACGTCGCGCAGGACGGGCGCGTTGAATATCGCTCTGCTGTTCGGTACGGCAGCGGTCGCGCTTTCGCTTATTCTCACGCCGATGCTCTCTGACAAATCCAAATCTCGCGTGCTTGCGAGCGCGCCGGATATCGACACTGTTACCACCGGTTCGATTCCCCAGACCGAAAACGGCAAGCGGTATACGATCCGCCGCAGCGTGCTGCAGCAGGAGCCGGGTTCGGTTTGCATCGTTCAGGGTTACGGCGCCGACGGTGGCTGCCAATGAAGCATTTCCAGGAAAGGCGCACAGCGGCTTTCCGTTCGCAATGCATGAAGAAACGATAGAATAGAGCGTTTTCGCGATTCGAAGAAAAGCGGAGTTGCTCTAGCGCATGAGCATAGCCTGCCGGATGCCATGAAGCGCATCGGATCCATCCGTTGTTCAGTCCTGGGAGCCCCGAGCTTATGCGTTCCGTACGGCGTATTTTCAATGACAAGACCGGCGCGACGGTCATCGAATACGGCTTGATCGCCGCTTTGATGTCGGCCGCTATCATCAGTGGTGTCGGCGCCTTCGGCGGTAGCCTGTCGAACGTGTTCAACACGCTGTCCAACACGGTTCAAAATTCGGGCGCCTCTCAGAACTGAGCTGGCCGCCGGTCGGATCCAGCTGTCTCGCCGGCTATTGCTTCAGCTTGTGCTCTTCGACCTTGAGCGCATCGGCCAGACGTGCCTTGGCCGAACCTGGCTGCAATGGCTTTTGCTGGCTCTCATGCGGTGCCCAGCCTGAGACATAGATGATCGAGAATGTCGCCCTGATCCGCCCGTCCGGATCGGAATAGCGTTCGGCGTAAAGCTCGGCGGCACGCAGGAAGAAGGCGCGCGTCAACGGCTTGCGGCTGCGATCGACCAGCGGATTGGTCATGCCCATCGCCCGCAGGTCACGCATCAGGGCGAACAGATTGTTGTAACGAACCGTATAGGTTTCGGCGTCGATGACGGGCAGCGTAAAGCCGGCACGCTGCAGGAGGCCGCCGACATCGCGGACATCGGCAAAGGGGATGACGCGCGGGCTGGCACCGCCAGTCAGCTCGATTTCGGTCGCGAGCAGTACGTCGCGCAATTCCTGCAGGGTTCCCGAGCCGGGGATCGCCGCCAGGAAAAGACCGTCGGCTTTCAGCGCCCGGCGGATCTGGATGAAGACTCCGGGTGTGTCGTTGGTGACATGCAGGCTGAGCGGCGACAATACGAGATTGACCGATTCCGCCGCAAGCGGCGGCTCTTCCGGCGGCGCCTCGACAAGGGTCTCGCCGGGGGCGGCAAAGCCCGGCTCGTTTTCGATCCTTTTCATATGGCCGATCTTGCCCGTTGCCAGCGCCAGACGCGCGGCAATCCCCGTCGCGCCGTGCAGCTCGACCGCCTCGTCGAAATGACGTTCCGTGACGGAAAGCCGTTCCGCCAGCTCGCCGGCGGCAATATCGAGCAGGAAGGCCGCTTTCGGATCGCCTTGTTTCAGTGCCCGGCGCTTGCGAGCCGAAAGCAGCGATTGGTCGAACACGATTTCCATGGCGATTTCCTGTAGTGTCATCAGTTGGACGAGGCGTGGCGGGCATGCGAGTTTGCGCAATTCCGAGCGGAAAACCGCTATACACTTTTCCTGGAATTGCTAGTCTCAATCATATGGGCATGATGGGACGCGAAAACACCTTTTCCATGTTGGGTGCCGGGCTGAAAAAGCTCTGGATGCTGCTCGCCGATTTCGTCTATCCACCCGCTTGTCCGGGCTGCGGGGTGTCGGTCGGGGCGCACAGGGGGCTGTGCCCGGCCTGCTGGTCCGCCATTCGTTTCATCGAGCGGCCCTATTGCGAGGTTCTGGGCAGCCCGTTTTCCCACGATCTCGGTGCCGGCATTTTGAGTGCCGAAGCGATCGCCGATCCCCCTGTCTTTGACCGGTTGCGGTCCGCCGCCGTTCATGACGGCATCGTGCGGGACCTCGTACTCAGCCTGAAATATCGCGACCGCACCGATCTGGCGCCGATGATGGCCGGCTGGATGCTGCGCGCCAGCGACGGTACGGTTGCGGCCTGCGATGCGATCATTCCGGTGCCGCTGCACCGGGCGCGGCTGTTTGCGCGCAAATACAATCAGGCTGCCGAACTTGCTCGCCACATTGCCCGCCTTTCGGGCAAGCCGCTGCTCGGCACGACGCTCCTGCGCGTCAGGCGCACGAGCCAGCAGGTTGGTCTTGGGGCGAAGGCGCGCCAGGACAATGTGCGTGGGGCGTTCGCGGTATCCGAACATAGAGCGGCCGATCTGTTCAGGCGCCGCATCGTTCTGGTCGATGACGTCTATACGACGGGCGCGACGGTGGCGGCGGCGACGCGCGCCCTGAAAAAAGCCGGTGCGGCCGATGTCACGGTTTTGACCTTTGCAAGGGTCGTCGGCCATCTTATATGACGATTAATGTAGGCTTTTGCGGAGTGGATCATGGCATCCGTCGTTATTTATACGCGAGAATTCTGCGGCTATTGCGCCCGCGCGAAGTCGTTGTTCGAATCCAAGGGTGTCGATTATATCGAGCACAACGCCACCTATTCGCCAGAAATGCGTCAGGAGATGATTGCGAAGGCCAATGGCCGCTCGACCTTCCCGCAGATCTTCATCAATGGCGAGCATGTCGGCGGCTGTGACGATATTCACGCACTCGATCGGGCCGGCAAGCTCGATCCGATGCTGGCTGCCTGACCTTTTTGCGAGGGAGAGAACGATGAGCTTCAAGGCCGCCGCCGTCCAGATGTGCTCCGGCGTCGATCCGGCGAAGAATGCGGCTGACATGGCGCGCCTGGTGCGCGACGCCGCCTCCAAGGGCGCTATCTACGTGCAGACGCCGGAGATGACCGGCGCAGTGCAAAAGGATCGGCCTGGCCTGCGCGCGGTGCTGCGCGACGAGCCGAACGACATCATCGTCAAGACGGCGTCCGAGCTGGCAAAGGAACTCGGCATCCATCTGCATGTGGGCTCGACCGCGATTGCGCTCGATGACGGCAAGATCGCCAATCGCGGCTTTCTCTTCGGTCCCGACGGCAAGCTCATCAACCGTTACGACAAGATCCACATGTTCGACGTCGATCTCGACTATGGCGAGAGCTGGCGCGAAAGCGCCGTCTACCGGCCCGGATCGGAAGCCCGCATTGCCTCGCTGCCTTTTGCCGAGTTCGGCTTTTCCATCTGCTACGACGTGCGCTTTCCACAGCTCTTCCGCGCCCAAGCCGTTGCCGGAGCCGAGGTGATGACGGTGCCTGCTGCTTTTACGAAGCAGACAGGTGAGGCGCATTGGGAAATTCTTCTGCGTGCCCGGGCGATCGAAAACGGCATGTTCGTTATCGCCGCCGCGCAGGCCGGCAAGCATGAGGACGGCCGCGAAACCTACGGCCATTCGATGATCATCGATCCCTGGGGCAAGGTGCTGGCATCGGCCGGCGGCACAGGCGAGGCCGTCGTTGTCGCCGAGATTGATGTGGCCGCGGTGAAATCGGCCCATGACAAGATACCGAACCTGAAGAATGCGCGTGAATTCTCGCTGGAGAAGATCGCGACGCCGGCGGCTGGAGGCGTCGCTGCTTGATCCGATACTCGCTTAGTTGTGACAATGCCCATGAGTTCGAGGGCTGGTTTTCCGAAAGCGCCGATTTCGATCGCCAGGTCGCGAGCGGCTTTCTGACGTGCCCCGTCTGCAATTCGGCTGCCATCTCCAAGCTCCTGATGGCGCCTTCCGTTTCGACGGCGCGTAAGAAGGATGAGATGCAGACGCTCGCCATGGACGCTGCCCGCAAGGAGGCGATGGCCAAGCTCAAGGAAGCGGTCGATGCCATCAAGGCGAATGCCGAGGATGTCGGCGCGAAATTCCCGGAGGAGGCCCGCAAGATCCATTACGGAGAGGCGGATGCCCGCGGGATCATCGGCAAGGCGACGCCGGACGAAGCGCAGGCTCTCGTCGATGAAGGCATCGAAATCGCCGCCATCCCTGTACTGCCCGACGATATCAACTGATGCCGGCGGGAGTTGGCAGGCATCTGGCCATGTATAATTTCGGGCTGCACGTCGCAGCCTATGAAAGTGCTGCCGTCGAGGGATTTCGTCTGCGCGAGGCGGCGAATTTCGAGGCCGCTGCCCGAGCAAGCGGCTTTATTGGCCGCTCGGGCTATGCCGGCGAGCCAGGCACGGTCTGCTGGGGCGAGCAGGCCTTTCCACGTTTCATAGAAGGCAGCGGCTTCACGACGGCGCCGTCATCCCTGTCGCTGTGGGCCGATATCGAATCGCTGATGGCGTTCACCTATAGCGGCGTGCACGCCGATGCCCTGAAAGGCGCGCGGCAGTGGAACGTCAGGCAGAGCTGGCCGCCGCTTGTCCTTTGGTGGGTGGATCACGGGGCCGTTCCGGAATGGAAGAATGGTGTCGAGCGCCTCGAGCATTTGCACGATCACGGTGCCAGTCCGTTTGCCTTCTCCTTCAAGCAGCCCTACGGGCCTGATGCCCGGCCTTGGGAAATAGACCGCCTTCGTATCAAGGAGATCGTTGCGCGCAACGCCGTGGGCCAGAGCGAGTTATTGGCCCACGTGCTGACATTGAAGGTTTGAAGCAGGGAGGGTCGGATGAGGATTCGCAGGTGTGCAATCAGCTCAGGTTCGCTCGCTTGGCCAAGAGCATGTAGTTGACATCCATATCCTTCGAGAGATTCCAGCGATCCTGCAGCGGCGAATAGAAGACGCCGGTGCGGGCAATGATATCGAGGCCGCTTGCGGCAAGCGGCTTTTCGATCTCCTCCGGGCGCACGAGCTTTTCATATTGGTGGGTGCCGCGCGGCAGCCAGCGAAGCACGTTTTCCGCGGCGAAAATGGCGAGGGCGGCTGCCTTCATGGTACGGTTGATGGTCGCAACGAACATGAGGCCGCCGGGACGGACCATTTTCGCGCAGGTGGACAGGAAGAACTCGACATCGGCGACGTGCTCGACCACTTCCATGTTCAGAACGATGTCGAAGGTCTCGCCGGCCTCCGCCAGCTGTTCGGCTGTAACGGCGCGATAATCGACGGGAACGCCGGAGGCTTTCGCGTGTGTCGAGGCAATGCCGATGTTCTTTTCGGAAGGATCGGCGCCGACGACAGCGGCACCCATGCGTGCCACCGGCTCCGACAGCAGGCCGCCGCCGCAGCCTATGTCGAGCACACGCAGGCCTTCCAGCGGACGGCTGCTCTTCGGATTTCGGTCGAAATTCTCGCAGGCGCGGTCGCGAATATAGGCCAGACGTACCGGATTGAACTTGTGCAGCGGCTTGAACTTGCCGGTCGGGCTCCACCACTCGGCCGCCATGGCGGAAAAACGGTCCACTTCGCTCTGGTCGATCGTGCTCTTTGCCGTTTCGCTCATGATCCACTCCGTAATTTGCGTCGTTCCGCGGTTCGGTCGACTGCAAGCGATAATTCTACCCGAAGGGTGAAGTCGGACGATCGACAGGCGATGTCAAGGGCCTGCGACCTTCGATCATCTGTGGGCTATCTCGATCGCCAGGTGCGAATTGCGCCGTGGAGGTTGACATGGAGGTATCTTATGGCCGATCAATCGCCCGGGCTGTGAAATGAACTTTCAGAACCGGGATCGATTGCGATCGACCGGCTTATAGAGGAGTTCCTCATGAGACCACTCCGTCTCGCGACCGCCGTGGCCATCGGGTGCCTTATGGCCGGCCAAGCAAATGCCGGGGACGGCAAGGGGTTTCGCCTCACGATCGATGGTGTCGAGGTCGGCGTCAATCCCGGCGATACGCTTGACGTCACCATGAAGGATGGCCGCAGGATTCCGGTGGAACTGCAGCGCAGCGATACGGTGACATTCACCGGCGGCAAGTTTTCCTTCGATCACGACGGCAAGTTCACGGTCGCAAAGACGGATCTCGGCGACGGCGTGCAGCAGTATGCGCTGATGACGCCGATCGGCACCGGGATCATCGTCCAGGTCTACAAGGGTCTCAATCCCTCCGGCTATACCGATGTCGTGCTGCAGCAGATGGTGCAAGAGAGCCTCAATGGCGGCGCGAAGATCAGCAGGCATGCGACCGAGCGCACATTGCCGAGCGGCAGCGTGCTGAAGGGCGTGAAGGCCGAGACGGCCACGGACGGCGATGTCATGGAGTACGAGATCGTCGCGACCGGCCGGCCGGAGGGCGGCGTGCTCGTCGCGACCCTTCTCAACAGGGAAAACATCGCCAAGGAAGGAATGATCCTGGATAAGCTTTGGGCCAGTCTAAAAGTTGACTATTAGAGTATTCTTTTAGACCCATCGGGTGGTTCATGCTATTGCACCCGCCCGACAAACTCGCTAAGAGACGGCCCCATTGAGATCACGCTTTTCCGGCTACCGAACTGGAAGGGCGATTTTGCATGTCGGGCTTATCGCATTCGGCCGCCCGGCTCAGGGTACTGGTAGAGGCACATGGCACGCATCGTGATGAAATTCGGCGGAACTTCCGTCGCGGATTTGGACCGTATCAGGAATGTCGCGCGCCATGTGAAACGCGAGGTCGATGCCGGCCATGAAGTGGCGGTCGTCGTTTCCGCCATGTCCGGTAAGACCAACGAGCTGGTCGGCTGGGTTCAGAACATGCCGAAGGTCGCCGGTGCCAATCACTCGATCTACGATGCGCGCGAATATGACGCCGTGGTCGCCTCGGGCGAGCAAGTGACTTCCGGCCTGCTGGCGATCGCGCTGCAGGCCATGGGCATCAACGCCCGTTCGTGGCAGGGCTGGCAGATCCCGATCCGTACCGACAATGCGCATGGCGCGGCCCGCATCCTCGATATCGACGGCGAGGATATGATCCGCCGCATGAAGGAGGGCCAGGTTGCCGTCGTCGCCGGTTTTCAGGGTCTCGGTCCCGACAATCGCGTTGCGACGCTCGGCCGTGGCGGATCCGACACCTCGGCCGTCGCGATCGCCGCTGCCGTCAAGGCCGACCGCTGCGACATCTATACGGATGTCGACGGCGTCTACACGACCGATCCGCGCATAGAGCCGAAGGCGCGCCGCCTGAAGAAGATCGCCTTCGAGGAAATGCTCGAAATGGCCTCTCTCGGTGCGAAAGTGCTGCAGGTCCGTTCGGTCGAGCTGGCCATGGTCTTTAAAGTCCGCACCTTCGTGCGCTCTTCTTTCGAGGATCCCGATGCTCCGGGCATGGGCGATCTGCTCAACCCGCCCGGAACGCTGATTTGTGACGAGGATGAAATCGTGGAACAGGAAGTAGTCACCGGCATTGCCTATGCCAAGGATGAGGCCCAGATCTCGCTGCGCCGTCTTGCCGACCGGCCGGGTGTTTCCGCCGCGATCTTCGGGCCGCTGGCCGAAAACCACATCAATGTCGACATGATCGTCCAGAATATTTCGGAGGATGGCTCCAAGACGGACATGACCTTCACGGTCCCGTCAGGCGATGTCGAAAAGGCGCTGCGTGTCCTCGGCGAAAACAAGGAAAAGATCGGCTACGACGTCGTCCAGAGCGAATCAGGTCTGGTCAAGGTGTCGGTCATCGGCATCGGCATGCGCTCGCATGCCGGCGTGGCTGCGACCGCTTTCCAGGCACTTGCCGAAAAAGGCATCAACATCAAGGCCATTACGACATCAGAAATCAAGATTTCCATCCTGATCGACGGTCCTTACGCAGAACTCGCAGTCAGGACTTTGCATTCCTGCTACGGTCTGGATAAGAGTTGATTCACGACTGCTGACGACGGACCGTGACGGAGGCGAATTTCGGCCGGCCCTGACGTGGGCAAGACAGGCATGACATCTTGATTCGGGAGCTAGTGGCGCAATGAGAGACCTATCCGGCGGTCCACGCGTTCTGCTCAAGCGGCTACGCGAGTTGATGGCGGAGCCGCTGGAGCCGCAGGAGCGCCTTGACCGGATCGTCCGACAGATTGCCAGCAACATGGTCGCCGAGGTCTGCTCGGTCTATGTGCTGCGCGCCGACGGCGTCCTCGAGCTTTATGCCACCGAGGGCCTGAAGAAGGAGGCCGTCCACCTTTCGCAGTTGAAGATGGGGCAGGGCCTCGTGGGCACGATCGCGGCCTCCGCCCAGCCTCTGAACCTTTCGGATGCGCAATCGCATCCCGCCTACCGCTACCTGCCGGAAACGGGCGAAGAGATTTATCACTCCTTCCTCGGCGTGCCGATCCTGCGCACCGGCCGTTCGCTCGGGGTTCTCGTCGTTCAGAACAAGGCGAGCCGAACCTATCGCGAGGAAGAGCTGGAGGCGCTTGAAACGACGGCCATGGTCTTGGCTGAGATGATCGCCACCGGCGAGCTGAAGAAGATCACCAAGCCGGGCTTGGAACTCGACCTCACCCGCTCCGTGACCATCGATGGCGACAGTTATAATGAGGGCATCGGTCTCGGCTATGTCGTGCTTCACGAACCGCGCATCGTCGTCACCAATCTCTTGAACGAGGATGCCGACAAGGAAATCGGCCGTTTGGCCGAAGCGCTCGGCTCGCTGCGCATTTCGATCGACGACATGCTGTCGCGCCGTGACGTTTCCATGGAAGGCGAGCATCGGGAGGTGCTTGAAACCTACCGCATGTTCGCGCACGACCAGGGCTGGGTGCGCAAGCTCGAGGAAGCCGTCCGCAACGGCCTGACCGCTGAAGCTGCCGTCGAAAAGGTGCAGAGCGACACGAAGGCGCGCATGATGCGTCTGACCGATCCTTATCTGCGCGAGCGCATGCACGATTTCGAGGATCTGGCGAACCGGCTTTTGCGGCAGCTCATCGGGCATTCCGGCCGCACCAGCGCCGAGGGTTTTCCGAACGATGCGATCATCTTTGCGCGTGCCATGGGTGCGGCGGAACTGCTGGATTATCCGCGTGCGAATATCCGCGGGCTGGTGCTGGAAGAGGGCGCGGTCACGAGCCACGTCGTCATCGTTGCCCGCGCCATGGGTATTCCGGTCGTCGGACAGGCGGTAGGTGTCGTGGCGCTTGCCGAAAACGGTGATCCGGTCATCATCGATGGCGATGGCGGCCATGTGCATCTGCGGCCGATGGCCGATCATCAGCGCTCCTATGAAGAGAAGGTGCGCTTCCGCGCCCGCCGGCAGGAGCAGTTCCGGGCATTGCGCTCCGTCGAGTCGGTCACCAAGGACGGGCAGCGCATTTCCTTGCTGATGAATGCCGGCCTGCTGGTGGACCTGCCGCAGCTTGCGGAATCCGGCGCCGAGGGCATCGGCCTGTTCCGCACCGAGCTGCAGTTCATGATCGCCTCCACCATGCCGAAAGCGGAAGAACAGGAAGCCTTCTATCGCAACGTGATGAAGCAGGCGGGCGGACGCGTCGTCACCTTCCGGACGCTCGACATCGGCGGTGACAAGGTCGTGCCCTATTTCCGCGCGCATGAGGAAGAGAACCCTGCGCTCGGCTGGCGTGCCATTCGTCTCTCGCTCGACCGCCCGGGCCTGTTGCGCACGCAGCTGCGCGCCATGCTGAAGGCGGCGGCCGACAGCGAATTGAAGATGATGGTGCCGATGGTCACGGAAGTCTCCGAGATCAAGGCGGTGCGCGAATTGCTGCAGAAGGAAGTGCAGCATCTGTCGCGCTTCGGGCATGGCCTGCCGCGCAAGCTGCAGTTCGGCGCCATGCTGGAGGTGCCGGCGCTTCTGTGGCAGCTGGACGAACTGATGGCGGAAGTCGATTTCGTTTCGGTCGGCTCCAACGACCTGTTCCAGTTCTCGATGGCGGTGGATCGCGGCAATGCCCGCGTATCGGATCGTTTCGATCCGCTCGATCGTCCGTTCCTGCGCATTCTGCGCGATATCGTGCGCGCCGGCGTGCGCAACAGGACGCCGGTCACACTCTGCGGCGAGCTGGCCGGCAAGCCGATTTCGGCAATGGCCTTGCTCGGCATCGGCTTCCGCTCGGTCTCGATGTCGCCGGCCTCGATCGGCCCGGTCAAGGCGATGCTGCTCGGGCTCGACCTCAAGGCCCTGTCCGCGGTCATGGAGGAGGCATTGGATGACAGACATCCGACAGCTTCGATGCGGGATATCCTTGTGCGCTTTGCCGAGAGCCACAATATTCCGCTTTAGCGTATGATCCTGAAAAATACCAAGCGGTTTCCAGGCAGGATCATGTGCATCACGTCAAAGCAGATATAATAAGAAGAATTGGAGTCCAGGGTGGCGAAGCTCCCCGTTGAAAAGATGCGTGAATTGGAACGCCGTTTCGGCGAAGTCGAGGCGCGCATGTCGGCCGGTCCGGCCGCGGATGTCTATGTGAAGCTTGCTTCCGAATATTCCGAGCTGCAGCCGGTCGTCACCAGGATCCGCGACTATGAGCGCGCGCTTGCCGAGGCTGCCGATCTCGAGACCATGCTTTCCGACAAGTCTGTCGACCGCGACATGCGCGATCTCGCCGAGATGGAGCTGCCCGAGGTCAGGGAGCGCATCGAGACGCTGGAAAAGGATATCCAGATCGCACTGTTGCCCAAGGACGCGGCTGACGAGAAGAGCGCCATTCTGGAAATCCGCGCCGGTACGGGCGGTTCCGAAGCTGCACTTTTCGCCGGCGACCTTTTCCGCATGTATGAGCGTTTTGCAGCCAGCAACGGTTGGAAGGTGGAAGTGCTTTCCTCAAGCGAGGGCGAAGCTGGCGGCTTCAAGGAAATCATCGCCACCATCAGCGGCAAGGGTGTATTTTCCCGCCTGAAGTTCGAATCCGGCGTCCATCGCGTGCAGCGCGTGCCGGAAACCGAGGCGAGCGGACGCATCCATACGTCGGCGGCAACGGTCGCGGTGTTGCCGGAAGCCGAGGAAATCGACGTCGAGATCCGGCCCGAGGATATCCGCATCGACACGATGCGCTCTTCGGGTGCGGGCGGCCAGCACGTCAACACGACCGACTCGGCCGTGCGTATCACCCACATTCCCTCGGGAATCGTGGTGACGAGCTCGGAAAAATCGCAGCACCAGAACCGTGCCAAGGCCATGCAGGTCTTGCGTTCGCGTCTGTTCGACATGGAGCGCCAGCGCGCCGACAGCGAGCGTTCCGCCGACCGCAGGAGCCAGGTCGGCTCGGGCGACCGGTCCGAGCGCATCCGCACCTATAATTTCCCGCAGGGGCGCGTCACCGATCACCGCATCAACCTGACGCTTTACAAGCTCGACCGGATGATGGTCGGCGAGATCGACGAGGTGGTCGATGCGCTGCTGGCGGATTACCAGGCGAGCCAGCTCGCCCAGCTTGGCGAACAGGTATGAGCGGCGGGCAGGAGACCACCATATCCGGGCTCCTGCAGGAGGTACGCGCCCGTTTTGCAGAGGCCGACCTCGATGATCCTGCCACGGAAGCGCGCATTCTCGTCGGCGGCCTTCTGCATCTTGCCGCCACCGGCCTAATGACGCGCGGCTCCGAGGCTGTGTCTGCCGACGATGCCGCGACGATACGTGCGGCGCTCGCCCGCCGGCTCAATCATGAACCGGTTTATCGCATTCTCGGCGAGCGGGAGTTTTATGGCCTGTCGCTGCGGCTTTCGGCTGCGACGCTCGAACCGCGGCCAGATACCGAAATTCTCGTCGATACGATGCTGCCGCATCTGAGACGCCTTGAAACCAGGCTTGGCAATATCCACATACTGGACATCGGAACCGGAACGGGAGCCATCTGTTTGGCCTTGCTCCATGAATGCCCGCAAGCGACGGGTGTCGGTTCCGATATTTCCAGCGAAGCGCTGGAGACGGCTCGCGGAAATGCGGAGCGAAATGGACTGGCTGCGCGGTTCAGCACTGCGCAGGGAAGCTGGTTTGAAGCCATCCACGAACGTTTTCATGTGATTGTCTCAAATCCGCCCTATATTGCGTCCAGTGTCATTTCCACTCTCGCTCCAGAAGTAAAGGATTTCGATCCTCCCGCGGCCCTTGACGGGGGCGTTGATGGGCTGGATGCATACAGAGCGATCGCAAAGGATGCGTCGCGGTTTCTACATCCGGATGGTATGTTAGGAGTGGAGATCGGTTACGATCAGCGTGAAACGGTGACTTCGATTTTTGAAGGAGCAGGATTTTCCCTTGTCGAGGCGGCTCGTGACTACGGCCAGAACGATCGGGTTCTTGTGTTTGAATTTCATCATTAACGCGACATCTTGCAGCAGATTTGTTGGACCTCTGTTGTTATCGCAAAGAAAAAGCTTGGATTTCCTGAGGAAGCAATATAGGTTGCGCTCACGCGTTGGGCGGCTGGGAATAGGCGAGACGATTCGCCTGTCTTGGACAGCCTCGGGGATCCGCTCTTTGGTAAGAGTGTCAAAGGTTGAAGATAACCCAATGCGTGATCAGTTAATCTGACGTAGTCGAGCGGCAGACCGGCGCTTAAAGCGCAGTTTGCTTGCGGCACGCAGGCCCTGGTTCGGGAATGTCCGAACCGCGGCGGCAGGTGCCGTGTATGATTTTTATCCCAACGAAGAGAATTCAGGTGAAGGATCTATGAGGCCAGGACAGCAGAACAAGCGCGGTCGGGGGCGTGGCAATAACAACAACGGCGGCGGCGGAAATAACAACAACAATTTCAACCGCAAGGGCTCGAACCCGCTGACCAGGACTTACGACAGCTCCGGTCCCGATGTGAAAATCCGCGGGACCGCGCAGCATATTGCCGAGAAATACGCGGCTTTGGCTCGCGATGCGCAAAGCTCCGGCGACCGCGTCATGGCCGAAAACTACCTGCAGCATGCCGAGCACTACAATCGGATCATTGCCAGCGCCCAGGCGCAGATGCAGGAACGCTACCAGCGCGACGATCATCACAATTACAATGACCGCGATAATGCCGAGCGTGACATCGACGATATGGATGCGCAGGAGATCGAGGACCAGCCGCAGGTGACGCAGCCCTCGGCTCGCCGGCAGCAATCGGCCCCGGCCGTTGCCGCCGCGCCTGCTCCCGAGCCCGAAGCGATCAACGGCACAGGCCCGCAGCCGGTGATCGAAGGCATCCCGGCCGAAGTGGCGATCGAAGAGGAAACTCCAGCCGTTGCCGCTAACGAGCGCCAGCCGCGCCGTCGCAATGCAGGCGGCAATCGCCCGCGCCGCCAGCCGCGCCGCAGCGCTGCCGCAGCCGAAGGCGAAGATCAGGGCGAAGGCGCTTCGAGCGAAGCTCCGGCTCTGGCGGATGCTGCCTCGGAATAAGGTCTGCGTGCGCCTTGGGGCGAGCGTTCGAATATCGAAACGGCAGCGGCAGTGCGACATGCACTGCCGCTGCCGTTTTGCTGTCGAGGATGGCCGGAACCTTTGTGGCTCGACAACACCTTTTCCGAGGCCGGGTCGCCCCAAGGTTTCCGGCGATTGACCGAAGTATTTCGCAGGCCGAAATCTCGCGCCTTTTTTCGTATTTTCCACCCTTTAAACTCTTCAAATACCCTCCCATATTCTCTCCAGTTGCTTTGCCGCAAATCTCAATGGCGGAAGGCGGGCCTGCCTCTTGAGGGGGCTCAATCTCAATCATCGGTCTGCGCCGGTCTGGGCAGGGCGATTCATGGAGGTCTCACATGAATATCGAAAAATACTCCGAGCGGGTGCGTGGTTTCCTGCAATCCGCGCAAACCTATGCGTTGGCGCAGGGTAACCAGCAGTTCACGCCCGAGCATGTTCTCAAAGTGCTTCTGGACGATGACCAGGGCATGGCCGCCTCATTGATCGAACGTGCCGGCGGCGATGCCAAGGCTGCCCGCATTGCCAATGATGCCGCGCTTGCCAAGCTGCCGAAGGTTTCCGGCGGCGACGGCCAGGTCTATCTCTCGCAGCCGCTCGCCAAGGTTTTCACCACTGCCGAAGATGCCGCAAAGAAGGCGGGCGATAGTTTCGTCACCGTCGAGCGTCTTTTGCAGGCACTGGCGATCGAGCCCACGGCTTCCACCTCGGCGACGCTGAAAAATGCAGGTGTTACACCTGTCGCCCTTAATCAGGTCATCAACGATATCCGCAAGGGTCGCACGGCTGATTCCTCCAATGCGGAGCAGGGCTTCGATTCATTGAAGAAGTACGCCCGTGACCTCACCGCCGAGGCTCGCGAAGGCAAGCTCGACCCGGTGATCGGCCGTGACGACGAAATCCGCCGCACGATCCAGGTCCTGTCCCGCCGTACCAAGAACAATCCTGTGCTGATCGGCGAGCCCGGTGTCGGCAAGACGGCGATCGTCGAAGGCCTGGCGCTGCGCATCGTCAATGGCGACGTGCCGGAATCGCTGAAGGACAAGAAGCTGATGGCGCTCGATATGGGCGCGCTGATTGCCGGTGCGAAATTCCGCGGCGAGTTCGAAGAGCGGCTGAAAGCCGTGCTCAATGAGGTGCAGTCGGAGAATGGCGAGATCATCCTGTTCATCGACGAGATGCACACGCTGGTCGGCGCCGGCAAGGCCGATGGCGCCATGGATGCGTCCAACCTCTTGAAGCCGGCCCTTGCGCGCGGCGAGCTGCACTGCGTCGGTGCGACCACGCTCGATGAATATCGCAAGCATGTCGAAAAGGACCCGGCCCTTGCCCGCCGCTTCCAGCCCGTCATGGTCGAAGAGCCGACGGTCGAGGACACGATCTCGATCCTGCGCGGCCTGAAGGAAAAATATGAACAGCATCACAAAGTGCGCATCGCCGATGCCGCGCTGGTGGCGGCTGCGACGCTTTCGAACCGCTACATCACCGACCGCTTTTTGCCGGACAAGGCCATCGACTTGATGGACGAAGCCGCAGCTCGCCTGCGCATGCAGGTGGATTCCAAGCCGGAAGAGCTCGACGAACTCGATCGCCGCATCATCCAGCTGAAGATCGAGCGCGAGGCGCTGAAGAAGGAGACCGACCAGTCTTCCGCCGACCGGCTGAAGCGGCTGGAGGGTGATCTTGCTTCGCTGGAAGAGGAAGCCGATGCGCTGACTGCGCGCTGGCAGGCCGAAAAGCAGAAGCTGGGTCTGGCCGCCGATCTGAAGAAACAGCTCGACGATGCCCGCAACGAACTCGCCATTGCCCAGCGCAAGGGCGAATTCCAGCGTGCAGGCGAGCTTGCCTATGGTGTGATCCCCAATCTGGAGAAGGAACTCCACGACGCGGAAGAGCAGGATAGTGCCCGCGATTCCATGGTGCAGGAAGTCGTCACCGCCGACAACATCGCCCAGGTGGTTTCCCGCTGGACCGGGATTCCCGTGGACAAGATGCTGGAAGGCGAGCGCGACAAATTGCTCAGGATGGAAGACGAGCTGGCGAAGTGGGTCGTCGGCCAAGGTGATGCCGTTCAGGCCGTCTCCCGCGCCGTTCGCCGCTCGCGCGCTGGACTACAGGATCCGAACCGGCCGATCGGCTCGTTCATCTTCCTCGGCCCCACAGGTGTCGGCAAGACGGAGCTGACGAAGGCACTCGCCCGCTTCCTCTTCGACGACGATACTGCGATGGTGCGCATCGACATGTCCGAGTATATGGAGAAGCACTCCGTTGCCCGGCTGATCGGTGCTCCTCCCGGCTATGTCGGCTATGAGGAGGGCGGTGCACTGACCGAAGCCGTCCGCCGTCGGCCGTATCAGGTCGTGCTGTTCGACGAGATCGAGAAGGCGCATCCCGATGTCTTCAACATTCTGCTCCAGGTTCTGGACGATGGACGCTTGACGGACGGGCAGGGTCGCACGGTCGATTTCCGCAATACGATGATCATCATGACCTCCAACCTGGGCGCCGAATATCTGACCCAGCTGAAGGAGGGCGATGACAGCGATTTGGTGCGCGAGCAGGTGATGGACGTGGTCCGGTCGCATTTCCGGCCTGAGTTCCTGAACCGTATCGACGAGATCATCCTGTTCCATCGCCTGAAGCGTGACGAGATGGGCGCGATCGTCGATATCCAGCTTGAACGGCTGCTGAAGCTGCTGTCGGAGCGCAAGATCACGCTCGAACTTGATGAGGATGCCCGCAATTGGCTCGCCAACAAGGGTTACGATCCGGTCTACGGCGCACGGCCTCTGAAGCGGGTAATCCAGAAATATGTCCAGGATCCGCTCGCTGAGCAGATTCTTTCTGGTCAGATTCCGGATGGCTCGCTCGTCAAGGTCACCAGCGGTTCGGACAGGTTGCTGTTCCGCCCGCGTCAGGCCGTGAATGAGGCGGCCTAAGCCGCAGCGGGTGAATAAATGCGGATGGCGGTCTTCGGGCCGCCATTTTGCTGTCGGCGGTAGCGTCGTCAGATCAGCTTGAAATGGGCCGAGCGGCTGATACTACTTGCTGGCGACCTGTTTCGTCTTGTCGTCGCTGAGGAGCGTATCGATGCGCTTGCGCTCTTCCTGAAATTTGGCGAGGGCCTCGCCTTCGAGCGACTTGCCGCCGGGAAGGCGGATGCGCAGCGGATCGACCTTGGTGCCGTTGACGATCAGCTCGTAGTGCAGATGCGGGCCGGTTGCGAGACCCGTCGAGCCGATGAAGCCGATGACCTGCCCTTGAACCACCTTTGCGCCCGGCACGACGCCCTTGGCGATGGCGCTCTGGTGATTGTAGGAGGAGACGTAGCCGTTCGCATGCCGGATCAGGGTCTGATTGCCGAAGCCGCCGGAATCCCAGCCGGCCTTTTCGACGATGCCGTTGCCGGCCGCAATGATCGGAGTGCCGCGCGGCGCCGACCAGTCGACGCCGGTATGCATGCGCGCAAAGCCGAGGATCGGGTGGCGGCGCATACCGAAGCCGGATTTGAAGATGCCCGTCGGAACGGGATTGCGCAGCAGGAACTGCCGGATGCTTTTGCCGTTTTCATCGAAGTAATCGATCGAGTGATCCGCCGGGTCCTCGAAACGGTAGAAGCGGGTCACGTTATCGCCGAACCTGGCGTTGACGTAAAGCAGTTCGGAATCGGCCGTTGCCTGTCCGTTGTCGTCGGTGACCGAAAAGAAGGCCTCCAGCGAATCCGTGGGTTTGAGCTGTGCCTGGAAATCGACGTTGCTCGCAAGCAGCTTGACGATCTGTGCCACCATTTCCGTCGTCATGCCGTAGGATAGGGCTGCGCGATAGATCCCGTCGTAGACTCTCGGCAAATCGCGCCCAGCCGTTAAGGCAGGCCCATCGTTGTCGAAAGCCGTCGAGATGGCATCGAGCATCGGCGGCGCGTTGCCGGCAACGAATTCGCCGCGGTCGTTCTGCGCGACGGTGACCAGATGTTTCGTGCCGCGATAGATGCTGGCGCGGATGATCGTGGCCTGCTCGCCCTTCTGCAGGATGCCGATGCGCAGCACGTCGCCGGCGGAGACGTCGGCCGAACCGAAAAGCGGCTGGATTTTTGCTGCGATATCGTCTGCATCCGCCTTGAGGTAGCCGGCGCCGGTGAGCGCCGAGGCTATCGGCATGTTTTGGCGAACCGGAATGATATCGTCGGCAAACTCCTGCGTCTGCGCAGTCACCGCTTCCGGAGCCGAGACGGACATGTTTTCCTCAACGATGCGGGCTGAAAGGCCGGCTGTCAGGTCGACATCGGAATCGTCATTGGCGAAGCGGCGCGGATCGACATAATAGAGCGCTGAAAGCTGGGCGTTGCCATCTGCGAGTATCGAGCCGTTGGAGCGGACATTCTGCTCGACCTCTTCCAGCGACATGGAGCCGGCGAGCTGGAAAGGAATATCCCTGGCAGGGAAGGGGATCGTCTTCAGGCTGACTTCGGACTCCACATCCGATCCGTAGATGGCTCCGGTCTTGTTGGCCGGCTGCGGTATGTTTTCGTCGGCGGAAAAGATCGCCAGAGGATCGAAGGGCGGATAGCTTTCATTGACGACGCGGTTGGTCGCGAGCGCGATCTTCACATGGGCAAAGGGCTGGCGGCGCACCACCTCCTTGTCGCCGTCGCGCACAACGGTCGAAACCTCGAGGACATTGCGGTCGGACGGTTTCGAGGCGATTGCGGTCGAAATCAGCCGGCCGCCGCGGGTGACCTGGTTGTCGGTGGCGCTGTGGCTATCGGTCGTCGCATAGGCTTCTGCCGGAATGGCCAGCTGCTGCCGGCCATCGAGGGCGGCAAACAATGCCACGCCCATCAGAATGCTTGAGGTCAGGCCGGTCAGGAAGGTGCCGGAAAGCCAGCGGAGCGAAACTTCGCGCCGATCCGGCGCCCGCCTGCCATCGGCCAGGATCGGCGGCTCGTTACCGAGCGATCGGAGCATCATCTTGTCCGTCATCATGCCGATCGTGATCCGCTTCCTTCATGCAAGCCGCAGGCTGGGGGCGAAGATGTGCATATTTATGACAGGGGTGTCAAATCGCGCGGCCGTTTTTTGCGTCGCACGATGCCTCGTTTGTCACCAGGGTAGTACGGGCGTCGCCTGATCATCGGGCGGGAGGCGTTGCTTTATGGTCGGTTCCGCGTCTCCCGGTCGAGCTGGACGTTCCCGATAGGATATCTGTGAGTGTTTTTGCGGCGTATTTGCGATGATCACAGGAATGTTCATAATTCTCTCATAGGAATCAATCATTTATCTGTTTTTTGATTTTTTTCAAAATCGGCCTGTTGACTATATCGGGTTGGGGGGTCTATAAGCCCGATCACTGACGAGGGCGGCGGCGCTGCTGGCGACGAAGTCTCTCGCTCTGGTGTTTCCTTGGT